>CAIQMU010000060.1 GCA_903873095.1 uncultured bacterium | reverse complement strand
CGGTAGATAAAGGAAACAAGATTTATCTTCAAGTTATTGCAGAAATAAATCGCAAGGAAATTCCAGATCCGACAAGTAAGCATTATGGAAAGTTACCGTATGATCCGCCGCAAGCAGTTATTGAGCAAATAACTCGGATTGTCGATTTGGCTTTCCAAATCCATCCGGAAATGTACAGCGGTATCGACTTTCCTTCACAGAATAAAGGCCTGCTAATTATTCTTGAGAAAGATTCGATACAAGTTGAATATTTTGATTTTCTTGAAACATTTCATTTATTCGAAGCTAGGTTCGATGGGACGATGAAATACATACAAACGAAACCTGGTGCCGAAGGTACGGAAAATTGGGATACCCAATATGAACAGGAGGGAGTATTTGAAAAGTTTGATGACAATCTTGTTCGTCGTCATCTACGCCGCAAAGGCTGGCCAACCTAGACAATTCGAGAAGCTGCGTAACGCGGCTTTTTTCTTGACACAAACCCTTTAATTTGCTATATTTCCCCAGCTCTTGTATCTCACCACAAGGTCCTGCTTCGCTCCTTGCCTAACGGCTCGGAGCTTCGCAGGACGCGCACGAAAAGAACTGAAGGTTTGGACCGTTACTTCCTAAACCTTTGAAATCTTTTCAAAAATTATTATTCGTTTTATCGTGCACTGCGCAAGCATCACATACAAACACAATTCATGTCACGTTCAGTTAACAAAGGCCCTTACGTAGACGTTAAACTCCTCAAGAAAATTGAAGGAAAGAAACCTCTCGAAACGGGTGTCATCAAAACATGGGCACGAGCTTCAATGATTTCTCCGGAAATGATTGGGTTCACGTTCGGTGTTCACAATGGTAGAAAGCATTTGGAAGTCCTCGTTTCAGAGGATATGGTCGGTCACAAACTTGGAGAATTTTCGCCAACACGAACATTCCACAAGCACGGAGGAAAGATGCAGAAGGAAATCGAGCAGAAGGCAAAAGCGGCTGAAATCGCAACTGCCAAAGCTGCGAAAGCTTCCCCTGCAGCTGCTCCAAAGAAATAATTCTCTTTAAATTATGAAAGCAGAACTTAAAAACTATCGCCAAGCTCCTCGAAAAGTTCGATTGGTTGCAGGCGTTGTCCGTGGAAAGACCGTCCCTCAAGCCCTTGTAGAACTTCAGTTCTTAGGAAAACGAGCAGCTCTTCCGTTTGCGAAACTTATCGCATCGGCTGTAGCAAATGCATCACACAACCACAAGGTTGATGTTTCAAAATTGGTCGTAAAAAGTGTTTCCGTTACAAAAGGTCCAACTCTTAAACGAGGAATGCCTGTTGCACGAGGAAGTACTCACCGAATTAACAAACGAACCTCGATTCTTCAAGTCGAGCTCCAAGTGAAATAATATGTCAAAAATTGTACATCCCTACGCGCACCGACTTCCCTTGATCCGAGGATGGAAATCCCGATGGTTCAAGGTAGGTACGGAATACCGCGATCAGTTGCGAGCCGACACATTGGTTCGCGAATACTTGGAAAAAACACTCCGTTCAAATTACATTGCGGATGTTGAATTCGAGCGCAACCAAAAATCAACACGCATCATCATTTCGACATCACGTCCTGGAATGTTGATCGGACGACAAGGTGAAGGCGCTGCAAAACTTAAAACAACGATCGTAGATTTCATGAAGTCAAAGAAAATTACTATTCCTGACGACTTGAAAATCGACGTTCTTGAAATTACCAATCCAGATGCAAACGCAAAAATCGTAGCGCTTTCAATCGCAGAGCAGCTTGAAAAACGAATGACCTTCCGACGTGTTATGAAAATGACTGTTGAGAAAGTTATGCAGGCTCGTGGTGTCAAAGGTGTCAAAGTAGTTCTTTCAGGACGACTTGGTGGTGCTGATATGTCACGAAAAGAAGAGCTCAAACTCGGCGGAATTCCTTTGCAGTTTATGCGAGGAGACGTTGATTACGGAACCGAAACAGCGCGAATGTCCTACGGAGGAATCGGCATCAAGGTTTGGATTTATAAGGGTGACACGCTCGTGCGTGCTACGAAGTAACAACATAAATCTATGCTATTTCCAAAAAAAGTTAAGCACCGAAAATGGCAGACTGATCGTCGTAACGCAGACAAGAAATTGGTTGCAACACGAGGAATCAATTTGCAATTCGGATCATTCGGACTTCGCGCTACGTCGCAAGCTCGCGTGAAATCAAACCAGATCGAAGCCGCTCGAAAGGTGGTATCTCGAACACTTGGTAAAACAGGAAAATACTGGATCCGCGTATTCCCTGACCGACCTGTTACAGCAAAAGCTGCCGAAGTAGGTATGGGTAAGGGTAAAGGAGACCCACAAGGATTCTGCTTTGATGTAGAACCAGGACGAATTTTGTTCGAAGTTGACGGAGTAACTGAAGCTGTAGCTCGCGAAGCTCTTCGCAAGGCAGGTTGCAAGTTGCCGGTAACCGGACGTATTATCAGCCGCAACGACATGTAATGTCTATTCTTAAAATAATGGAAACAAAAAACAAGAAGACACTACAAGGCGTTGTCGTGTCTGACAAAATGCAAAAAACGCTCGTTGTTCAAGTTGAGCGCTATGTAAAAGATCCAAAGTACGGAAAGTACATGAAGATCTCAAAAAAATACAAAGCGCACAATGAAAACAGCGAAATCAAGGTCGGAGACAAAGTAACCATCCAAGAATGCCGCCCCCTTTCAAAGGACAAGCACTTCACGGTAATCACAACCCCGCTTCGCTAAGGCTACGCAGGGCACAGTAATAATATGATACAAGTAGGAACAAATGTAACGATTGCTGATAACACAGGTGCTAAAAAAGCACGCGTGTTCAAGGTTCTCGGAGGTTCGAAGCGCCGCTATGCGTCACTTGGTGACATTGTGGTTCTCTCGATCAAGGAAGCTTTGCCTCGCAAGGCCGTCAAGAAAAAAGGAGTTCACCGAGCTGTTATCGTTCGTGTCAAAATGCCGTACCGCCGAAAGGATGGTTCGTACATTCGATTTGATGATAACGCAGTGGTGATTCTCGAAAAAGGACAAGAACCAAAAGGTGGTCGTATCTTCGGTCCTATTCCTCGCGAACTAGGAGAACGAGGTTATCAGAAAATTGTATCCCTCGCCCCTGAGGTTCTCTAATTCTATGATCAAAAAAGGAGATTCAGTCGTTGTCATCGCAGGTGGTGACAAAGGCAAGAAAGGAACGGTTGTAAAATCATTTCCAAAAACCTCTCAAATTGTTGTTGAAGGAATCAATGTGAAAAAAATTCACAAGAAACCAAAGACAAAAGATGCGAAAGGATCAATTGTTGAAGTAGCAAAACCAATCAACGTTTCAAACGTGAAGTTGGCGAAATAAATCTATGGAAACACTTAAACAAAAACAAGAAAAATCATACGATGTTTTGAAACCAATGTTTCATTACAAAAACAAATTGGCTGCACCTCGCATTCAAAAAGTTATTGTATCTGTTGGAACAGGTTCAGGAATGAAGCGTGATAAAACAAAAAATGATTTCGTTAAAGATCGTATTTTGAAAATCACGGGTCAGAAACCATCAGTCAAAGCTGCAAAGCAATCAATCGCATCATTCAAGATTCGCGCAGGCGATCCGGTTGGTGTTGTGGTTACATTACGCGGTGAACGAATGTGGAGTTTCCTCGACAAGTTGGTAAACATTGCACTTCCTCGAACGAAAGACTTCCGTGGTATTACACGAAGTTCTGCTGGTGAACTTGGAAACATGTCTGTCGGAATTCGTGAACACACGATTTTCCCGGAAACATCTGATGAAGAAATTTCACAAGTGTTCGGACTTGCGGTAACAATTGTTACAACAGCGAAAACACGACCCGAAGGTTTGGCATTCTTTGAATATCTTGGATTCCCTCTAAAGAAGGAAGACGAGAAGAAAGCGAAGAAGTCACGCCGACGAGGGAAATAATTTTTCAAGAAAACATCTCAACCAAACGGTTGGGATTTTTCTTTTGACAGAATGTCTCAAATAAGTATACTTGGGACAAACAAAACTCTTTATTATGCAAAACAGTACAGAACTTAAATTATTTATGATCCTTATAGGATTCAAACCTAAAGGACTCAATACGGAACAGCACGACGTGAGGTTCGAAGTAGGAGTGTCGATTAAGGATCCGGCCTTTCAAAAACGGCTTCGTGAAAATCTCCCATTCGGCAAGGATGTCAAAATTCACATTGATGCGGTAATTGAAATTTCTCATGCTGACGGTTACGATGTTGTAGTCGTGCCGAAAAGCCATCCTGAGAAATCGGAAAAGAATCTCTGGTTCGTGAATCTTGGCGGTTACAAAAATGGGGTATTCCACGAATTTCATAAGCGCCTTCTTCTCGTTGAGGAAAAGGTGACGGATGCGATCATCCGAGCGCTAAAGGATCAGTTTGTCAGTGAAATGGATACTCCACATGAGAAGGCGCGGCCTCATCATGATGATAGTCTTAATGTATCACAAAAAACTGACGGAGTTGCTCCAGTTGATGCGGATGATCACATCAATGTCGGAGACGAGTTGGGTGAATTTTCAATTTTTCTTATCAAGGTTCCCGGAGGGAAAGATTCCTTGAACGATCCGGACAGTGTGAATGTTACTGGTTATATGAAAATTGAAGTTTAGAGATTTCAAAATCGCTTCCAATGGGGAGTGGTTTTTTATCTCGGAATATTATAAACCCTTGCGCCGGTATAATCTTGATCAAAAACTTTTTCAAGTTGTGACAGAATACTTGGTTCAGTGATAAATATTCCAAGCTCTCGGTTTTTTTCAAGAGAATAGAATGAGAAGTTTTGCGAGCCGAGATATG
>CAIQMU010000059.1 GCA_903873095.1 uncultured bacterium | reverse complement strand
TCGAAGTGAATTTAAAATTACCGATACATCAATTCCTTCTTGGATAAACGCACCAATGACAGGAATAATAAATCCAAATGCAGCAAAGACCATTCCAATAATTGATAATCCAATACCTGTCCAAATACTTTCTTTTGCGATCGCGAGAGATCGTTTTGAAATATCAAAAAGTTCTGAAACTTTTTTAATATCACTACCAAGAATGACTGCATCAGCCGCATCGATAGCAGCACTATTTTCAGTTCCTGAAAAAACAATTCCTGCGTGTGCACGCGCAAGTGCTGGTGCGTCGTTTAATCCATCACCAACCATGACAACAATCTTGTGTTCTTTTGCTTTGTCGATAATTTCATATTTTTCTTCGGGTGAACAATTTGCATGAATTGTAATTGGCAGACTTCCGAAAATTCGTTTTGCATTTTCAAACGTATCACCGGTGATAACTTCGATATGAACTCCATGTAATACCATGTCGCGCATAACTTGCATTGCATCAGGTTTTAATATGTCAGTAAACACAAATGTTGCAAGAGTTCCTTGTTCATTTGAAAGAGAAAGAGCAATACCTGATTCGTAATGTTTTTCTGCTTGGGCGATTGTATAAGCGACACCTTCGACAGTTCCTGAGATTCCTTGGCCAACCGTTTCTTTTACCTGTGTTGCAGAAAGAAGTGATATCTTTTTTTCTTGTGCACTTGAAACAAATGCTCGCGCAAGAGGGTGAATCGAATGAAACTCGATCGAGTTTGCAATGGCGAGTGCCCGTGTTTCATCTATTGAAGTATTCGAAATTTCAACTGATGAAAGTGTTGGTGTTCCAATCGTCAGTGTTCCTGTCTTATCAAAGAAAACAGTTTGCGAACGCGCAATGGTTTCTAAAACTCCCGGTTTCTTGATAATAATATTATTTGATGCTGCGCGTGACATTCCACCGATGAATGCAACAGGTGCCGCGATAATCAATGGGCACGGTGTCGCAAGAACAAGCACGGCAAGTAATCGCACCGGATCATGAGTGATCAAAAATGCCGCACCAGAAATGATTAATGTGATAACCGTAAAATATCCATTTGCTTCACTTGCAACACGAACGAGTGGCGCCTCATGTTGTTTTGCGGTTTTTACAAGTTCCACAATACGTGCGTATGTTGATGTTTCAAACGTTCCTGTAACACGTAGCTCAATTGTTTCACCAACGTTCACGATTCCACTTTTGAGAGGTTGATCTTTTACAAGTGTCACAGGCAACGGTTCACCTGTGAGGTTTGCTTGATTAAATAATCCTGTTTGTGAAATTAATATTCCATCAAGGGGGACAAGTTCATTTACTCGAACCATGATCACATCATCTTGTTTTGCATCAGTAAGAAGTGTTGCAAGAAATGTTCCATCAGGTTGTTTCACTTGAACATTTTTAGGAATGCGATCGAGAAGTGATTTGAGTGACGATTCGGCGCGACCACTTGCAAACGCTTCGAGTGCTTTGCCTCCAGTAAACATAAGGGCCACAATTGCACCTGCTGCGTATTGGTGCGCAATGATTCCGACAATCATTGCAAGAAGAGCAATGTAATCAAGTGAGTATCTGCCAGCCTTAATTTCTTTGAATGAATCAATTACGATAGTGATAATTCCAATCACTGTTCCAATAACATAGAACACAGGCATACCAAGTGTTATTCCTAATATGCCAAGAAGTAAAATAGTAGTAGGAATGATAAGGAACGAAATAATTTTTTTGTTGTGCATATAAACAAGTTTACATGATATGAATATGTTTGAAAACCTTTTAAAATAGGGATTTGAGGGGATATTGACAAAATAGTACAAATATGCTAAGCTGTATTTAGAATATTCAATCACAAAAACATAATCCAAAATGAAATCATTCCCAGAAACACAGAAATTTCTCGAAACTAACACCAATGATGCTCTCAGTAATGAGATCAATTACTTACTAGGCCTCGGCAGAGAAGCTGCCAAGAAAATCACCGAGATCATCAGTAATGTTTTTATCAAGACACAGACGATCATCAAAGGTGTAATACCTGCTGAAAAAGTAAGGATCCAGACACTCCTCGACGGTTTTCAAAAAGCCGCCAAGGAAAAAGGGATCACTAATATTTACATTGATAGTGATATCACTGGTTGGTTTCCCAATGAGAAAGTCTCAAAAACGACAGCAGGCGACAGCAGACTTCTCCGCTTTGTGAAAGACATCACTCACGCGAACATTATCAGTAATGCGAAACAGCTGAATGCATATCAGGAATACGACCTGAGCGATGCCATCCTGCGCGCAACCGCTTTGGTCACTGCCGGAGAGCTCGACGAAAAAAACAATCGTGGTATCATCATCTATCTGACAAACAGAAAAAATGATGTGCCTTGCAGGTTGCTCGTGTGGCGTGTCGACGGTGGTCAGTTGGTCCTGCACGTCCGCAGGGTGGCTCTCGATAACAAGTGGCACGCCGGTGATGGTGTCCTCGTCAGCAACGAACACTTGGGCGAATAGTCCTTGCACCTGACCCTTTGCATCTTAGATTCTTTGAATCTTGGCTGCGAAGGGTCTTTTTTTTTATATTTAAAAACCTCGACACATATCGAGGTTTTTCTTTTTATATTTTTAAGATACGTAATTGTATTTAAGTCCGGGATCTTTTCCTTCACACGTCTCACTTTCTTTATATAAATCTGTCATCATGCGTTCCTTGTCGAAATGAAAACCAGTCCCCAAGAATTTCGTGACGGTTTCTGCGTCACGCATTGCGTTATACAAACAGACACTTGCGCCGGGGGATGGAGTCATGTTGAAAATCGCCATGTCGCCGATAATTTTTCCTTCGCCAAGGAGAAGTTCTTTGGTATTTGTATCAACTCGTTGAAGTCTCATACCGCCGTAACCTTTTGCGTAGGTCACATCAGACGCTTTCATATTAGGAACGATCTTGCGAACGTTTTTGATAAACATTTGTGTTCCTATCCAAGGAAATTCGTACAGCATGTTTTCAAGAAGATATTTAAACCGAACAGGATCAAACAAAATCTTTGCGAAACTTGTCCATGTTTTCCATTTCCAAAGTCCTGATGATTTGAAAAAATGAAGAGACGTTTTCATATTTCGCGCTTCAAGTACGGGATGAAATCGTGCAGTCGGTCCCCAACGCGTTGCGCCTGATTTATTAACATCAGGATCACCATGAACTGCCGCGAAGGGAAGTTTTGGTTCTTGAACGGTGTAAACTTTTCCGTTCAAAATCTTTTTCGAGAAATAGAAACTTCCTGCGATAGGGATGAGGGAAAATTCTTTTCCGTAACCAACTTGGTGTGCGAGAAGTAAACTATATGAGTCTGCGTTTACGACAAGAACGCGCGTTTCGATACTTTCTCCATTTTTTATTGCCAAGTGATACCCTTGTCCATTTTTGAGTTTCGAAATTTTTGAAACCTCATGTGAAAAAAGTATATCGATATCTGGATTGTTTATTTCAGAATTATCAATGAGTGACTGTGATAATTTTTCAAAATCAACGGCATATCCTGATGTTGTATGTAGTGCGAGAATCGGAGTTTTCTCATCGCGACCATCCACAACAGCTGGTTCCACTTGGGCAATTTCATTTCGGTGAAGTTTTTTCAAGTTTGGGAAAATAGGTCGCAGATCATCAAATCGTTTTTCAAGTGTCGCAATCTCATTTTTTCCTACACCAAGCACCATTTTAGATGTTGGAAATAAAAATTTATTTCGCTCGGTAGGTGTCAGTATCTCGCCATAATGGGCAACCATCATCGCTGCGGGATACACTTGTTTTACTTTCTCGACAGTATAATTTGTTTCAATATCACCAACATGAAGTGTTTGACTATTATTCGATGCTCGTGAGTTTACTTGTCCCGGCCTGTCATATTTTTCAAGTACCGCAACATGTTTGATATTTGTATATTTTGAAATCGTGTACGCCAAAGCCGAGCCACTTGCGCCCGCTCCTATGATAACAACATCGTATTTCTTGCTCTCTGATTTTGTATGATTCATTACTTAGCTATTCCAATTTGGAATGTCTTTAAGATTTGCTCGGATCGTCCACTTGTTCCGTGTTGGTTATCAAATGCAGAACTGCCGTTTTTACCACAGATACTTAGAATCGCACCCTCGCCTCCTGGATGTTGTGCGATCCATTTGGTTAGATCGTACACATTGCCGTTGATAATCGTCCAACAGCTCGATTTGCTGTTATGCACAGAGACGTCTGCTAATGAATACGAGGGAAGTGTACTTGTTGGTGCAGTCGCTGTAGTACTTTTTACTACAACTTTCTTTGCTACTTTTTTCTTAGAAACTTTCTTCTTCTTAATTATTTTTTTAGTGACATGATGAACCGTTGTTGATAATGGCTTCACTGATGTTTCAGATACAAGTTCGCGACTCGGATTTGATTCGTTTTTTTGTTCTGCATGAACCTTGATATAGGGAATTGCAACGATTGATAGTGCAATGACAAGTATGCAAAAGGTAAATTTAATATATTTCATATAGTGGGATTATATCACTTTTAAAACTTTATTTTCTCCATAGAAAAAATTTATCGTTTATTGAACACTCAATTGGTAGACTTTTTCCGTATGAATACACACAAGAAATTTTTGAGTTTTATCAGTTTGAGTCTTGCAATTATTAGTTTTATTAGCTTTCCGG
>CAIQMU010000058.1 GCA_903873095.1 uncultured bacterium | reverse complement strand
GTAAAATTCACGATGTTCATATTATGAATACTAAAACGATGGGTATGAAAGATAACCCGCAGGACATGATGAGATTATCAAGGAGACCGCTCAATTGAGAGGTCTTTTTTATATTTATTTTTTCTTTAAAAAGAATTTATGTATGAATTGGTAAAAATAGTTAGAAAAAAACAAAAGGCACCCATCATATAGGATGCCTTTCACGTCTAGTCTCAAGAGTATAATTCCTTGAAGATTTCTTGTCAAATAAGTATAGAACGAGTTATCAACAGGTAGAATTTATGGCAAGAATTCCCGTAAAATTTTCATGATACCTTTTTTACTTTCCTTGAATACTTGTTGAAAAATCTTTGAACCATAGACTTTCTCGTCATCTTCGAGATAACAGAGACCATAGGCTACGAGCCACGATGGATCAAGACCTTTTCGTGTGTTCATAATATGCTCAACATGCATCACAAGAGAAGGGAGTTTGAGTGCTGATTTTGAAAACTCGTCAATATGGGTGAGCATTCCACCACCTCCAGTGATGATAATCCCCGCAGGGAGAAGTCCATCACGTTTAATTGATTTCAAATGAGTTTGAATGAGTTCAAAAATATCTGAAAGTCGTGCATCAACAATTTCCTCGATCTTTTTCTTTGGATATTGACCTGTTTCAAAACGCCCCATTTTAACCTTTTCAGCTTCTTCAAGTGTAACACGAAGACCAAGGGCAATATCATTAGTGATGTCATTTGATCCGATTGCAAATGTTTGAACCGAAACAGGAACATCATTATCAAACACAGCGAGTGAGACAGTTTCAGATCCAATATTAAGAAGTCCACACCCAACCATTTTTTGTTTCTTTGAAAGGGTTGCAAGAGATTCCGCAATCGGTGCTGCGATTACCTCGATAATATCGACTCCTGCATCTGTAATAACAGAAACTAAATCATTAAAGTGATGTTCTGCAACGGTAATAAATACAACACGTGTTTCAAGATGTGACCCTCGCATACCAACAGGATTTCCCATAACCTCAACACCATCGAGGCGATATTTCATGGGAATATTGTGAAGGATTTTTTTATTTTTCTTTGCAGCACCAAATGCTTCGCGTGCGATTGATACGACGTTAATCATGTCTTCTTCGGCAACTTCACCATCTGCACGCTGGATTGATGTCGCACCTGCTCCGATTTCACTCGACAAACTGATTCCACCAAGTGCGACATAGGCACGCTTGATTTCGATTCCGGAATTTTTCTCGGCCATAGCGATGGCTTCGGCAACAGAGGTTGTGGCATCACGTGGGGAAATGACATATCCATGGTGCATTCCGCGTGATTCTGCCCACCCGACTGCTAATATTTTTGGAGCCATGCCAATTTTTGCGGCCTCCTCGGCAACGATAACGCGTACAATTTGGGATCCGATATCAATACCGACAATTATTTTTTGAGATGAGGATGCCATGATAGGTACAGTATATAAAATTTTTCTAAAGAAACCAAATGGGGATTTTATTTCCAACGAAAAATCCTCACCGTTAGGCGAGAACTACTCGTTCGAGATTTTCAATTCGCTTGATAGGATCTTTCATATCTGACTTTTTAACCATTGTTCCCTTGATATCTTTAACATCATTTTTCACTTCCATCATATCAAGTTCCACTGATGTTAATCGAGTATCAATTCGGTCAACCTTTTCTTCTAAGTGGTCTACTTTAGTTCCTAAGAAATCTACTTTTTCATGGAGCCCCATAATTCCCTCAGCCAAAATACCCATTTGATTGTAGGTGTTTTCAAGTGCAATGGTGTGGTATTTCATCGGGATGGAATCTGGAATTTTTGAAAATCGTTTTTTGATCTGTGAATCATTCATACGGAACTATTTTAGTCTTATTCAAAATAGTTGCAAATCCAGTTATCCCCAAAATTTATTTTTTCTTTATCTTGTTACAAAAGCGTTATATATCAAACATCATTCGATATTTTATCTCTTCTTTTTCCATTTTGTCACCATGAACAAAACCCTTTAAGTGTACACATCCATGAATGAATAAAAATGCAAGATAGTTTTCATAGCTACGGTCAAAGTTCTTGCACTCTTGTCGAGCTTTCTCCAGGGAAATAATTATTTCGCCTTCTGATGCGGAAAGCGGGAAACTTAAAATATTCACAGCATCGTCTTTGTGTTTAAATTCTTTATGAAGTTCTATTGCACGTTGTCGTCCAACAAATGCGAGTGAGAGGGAATAATCAGGACCTAAAATAGCTTTTTTAATATCAGCAAAAGGCAAGCGGGGAAGCTTGCCTTTTGTTTCGCGAGTTATTTCAAAATGATTAACTTCGTTTTTCATTTTCTTGGATCAAGCCCAATTTCAAGTCTACTTTACGTTTTGCACTGCGAGTAAGCCCAACCATTTTTGAATTCTTGGTGCGGAGTTTTGAACTTGCGCGTGCGTAGTATCGTTTATCGCGGACTTCTTGAAGGAATCCTGCGCCACGAACCTTTTTAGTAAAACGTCGAAGAACACTTGCCGAGTTCTCGTTGTTATTTTTAGTGACTGCTACATTAATTGCCATAGTGGGGACACTTTACCACAACGGTCTTTTTTATGCAAGTCATGTTGCCAAGTAAAAATCCCCCTGAATGTGTTCAGTGGGATTGAAAATTTAATTCGCAGGAGGTGCTCCATTGCGGCCGATCCATTCATTTATGACATCCAATGCGTTTCCATTACTGGCTTCTCTCAGAATAAGTTCAAATCGTTCTAGTGTTTCCTTCCATTTATTTAAACCAGAATCTGGATTTGGAAGATAATTATCAAGCGTAAGTCTACTTTCATTTAAATAAGCGATAACTTGATAGTTTTCTTTACAACTGGCTTGAGCAATTTTGAGGGTTTGTAGAAATCCAAAATCAAATCTTGGGTCTTTGAAAATCTTGTCGATGACGCAACGTTTTATATCTCTCATAACCTGATCATCATAAATTTTTTTTAATATTGTTACAAGAAAAATGGTTTCTTTTTGAAAAATAGAACCGTTTGATTTGTAAAAAATTTCCGATAGCCATTCTTCAAGGGCGGTTCTTATTGTGATATCGAGATTATCCTTATTGAGTTTGTTATATTCACTCAATAAGATGTCAAACTTGGGATTCTCATGAGGAAGTTTAAGTTTATCCAAACTGTTGAGATTCAGGAAGTAAGACGAATTAAAAAGAAGTGTCTGTTGTGCGATCATGAAGATGGTTTCAAATAATTCGATACGTTTCGATTTTTGATGACTTTTGTAGATAAGTACTCCAATAATTACTACGAGAATCAATCCTAATATGATTTGAATGTTTTCCATGTTTATTAAGTTTTAATGGTGATTAATTTAATTTACCTTAGCAATTCAAATTATTTTTGTCAAGTCTACCTCGACCACCTCCCAAAAATTCCACAAGGAAGCAGACGATTCGTTTTTGATTCCTCAATCACAAGTTCACCACTTTCAATAATCCCACCAAATGTTTCTTGCAAATGAATCAAATTATTTTGATACGCCAAAGGTGAATATCCAGACGCATATCCGTTGATGACGAAAAAGATTGGATTGTCAGACAAAACCTTAAAACACAAATCCATCAAATCTGCGAATTGTTCCTCAATTTTCCAAACCTCACCTTTTGGTCCATGACCAAATGCTGGTGGATCCATAATAATCGCATCATAACGATTTCCACGTTTGATTTCTCGTTTCAAAAAAAGTATTGCGTCATCTAAAATCCACCGAATAGGTTTGTCATTCAAACCAGAAAGTTCTTGATTTTTTCGTGCCCATGTAATCGCCATTTTTGATCCGTCAACATGGGTGACTTCGGCACCTGCTTGCGCGCATGCCAAACTTGCACCACCTGTGTAACCAAAAAGATTTAGTACCATTGGTGTACGTTTTGATTTCTTGATCTTTTCTTTCATCCATTCCCAGTTCATCAAATGTTCTGGAAACAGTCCTGTGTGCTTAAACGAACTTGGTCGGATATCAAATACAAGTTCACCGAAATTAATATTCCAAGATTCCGGGACATCGTTATCTTTTTTCCACTGAACATTTTTTCCTTCACGCACAAAAATAGCATTGGCTGCTGACCATTGCGAAAGGGGAAGTAGTGGTGACCAAAGCGCCTGCGGATCAGGACGAGAAAGCATCACCTTTCCATAGCGTTCTAATTTTTTTCCATTGCCTGAATCAAGAAGTTCATAATCAGGCTGGGGGAGAGTCTTGAGCATCATATAAATTTATTATAGAACAAATTTTTGATATTATCAAGTATTACACCACTGAATCTGGATTGATCTCGCGTACAAATTCACGAGGAAGTTCGCGCATGATTTGCTGAATTCTTGAATTTGGATCATTCCAAATACTCGGTTCAATTTTCATAATTGCAACAATCACAACATTGTTGATATCTCGCGATTTTTTCATCATAATATCTGGATCATATTTTTTAAACAAGGTTTCAAAATAATCAGTCGCTTCGCGCACATCAGATTTTTTAGCATCGAGAGAAATTTTCACCAAAACATTTTTCGGGGGATACCCAAAATCATTACGAGATTGCAGTTCATTCTTCATAAACTCGTGCATATTTTCATGTTCGATCGCTTGAACACTTTCATGTGAATGCATGCGTGTTTGAATAATCGCGGCGCGTGATATTTTTTCAAGGAATGTGACAATTGCATACACAGCCGTTTCTCCTGATGTATAACTTGGGATAGAAAGAAGTGAATCCATAGAAACGATACAACCTAATTCAGCCGAAGGAATATAGGGCATCATGGCCTGGGTTGCAATTAAAACCCCAGATTCTGTTTGCCATGTCGAAATTGTTTTTGAAATCGCAGTCGGTGTTGTTGTAGAATCCCCATCAACCAAAAAGGTTCGTGCAGTTGGAAATAATTTTTCAACTTCCATACGAATCGTTTCTGTTGAGATTCCAATCATCTTAAAACGCGCGCCGTGACAGACTTGGCAATAATCAAGTGCGATTGATGATGTGAGGCAATGATGACACATATAAATACGTTCATCAGAAACTGATTTTGATTTTTTGCGATGCAAAACAAGAGGTGATTGACATACAGGACATGCAACAACGGTTCCGCAATCGGAACATGTTGTCATCGGAGCAATTCCTTTTCGTTGGGACACCAACAATATTTTTGCATGATCATTAATCCCAGCAGTCAGCATCGCAAGTGCGTCATATCCAAATAAGTCTGATTTTATAGGTGCCACTTTCAACACAGCTGGTGATTCAACTGGTTTCATATCAGTAATGCGAAAGTTTTCAGGTTTCGCAATGTGCCACGTATTTCTGTTTTCTGTTATTTCGCGATTTGTGATGCGTGCACGGGTTTCGGTATCGAGAAGTGTATCGGCGAGTATGACGCGCGCGCCTACGGCGCGCGCGAATCCTTCAACAAAATGGCGCATATCAAAATGAAGTCCGAAATCATATCTGTAATTTGCCGAGCTTGATGATTCAATAATGAATACAGCAAAATCATTTCGCATGACGGATGCGTAAGGTGCTGTTGTGATAATAACGATTGGATTTTTCTCTGACAGAACACGTGCAATTGTGGAACTTATTTTTTTTGCAGAAATTTTTCCATGCATCAAAACGATGCGATCTTCGATACCTGATTTCAATTCTGAAAAAAGTTGCTCAGCAGTAACAATGGTTGGTGCAATAATCATAGTCGAGGAATTGCGCGCCATGTTTTCGCGAATGGTTGTTTTATAGATTGAAATGCGTTCGCGGTAAGGAACTTGGATGGATTGGATGTCCACCCCTCCGCCTCGCAGGGCCTCGGCACCTCCCCTTATAAAGGGGAGGATTTCTCCGTTTAGATAAAATTCAAAAAGTACTTTCGGCACCATGGTCTGAAGTACCGCACCGACACTTTGTGCGAAAAAGTGTCCGGTTTTTTGTGCCGCACGAAAGAGTGCGTTTGGTAATCCGTCGGTGTGTACCTCTAAAATATTTTTCAAGGTAAACGATTCGTTTTTAATTGATTGTTTCAAATCTCGAACCTCGTTTTCGTCGATCACAATTGCTTTAATTTTGCGTCCCCCAAAAGGCACGGTGACCATTGTCCCAAGTCCGACTTGTTTCGCTGAAAAATACGACAACTCGTCGCGCGGAATGCCTTTTGCAATTGGTATTACCGTGAGGATCTTCATGATTTGGGTAGTATAGCATGGTGGGGGAATACTTGACTTTTCTAAAAGATTATGATAATTTACTTATAGATATTGAAAGCACATTTTTAACAAAAAAATAACAATATGTCACATCGCTACGAAAAAGAGGCTCAAGAAATCAGGGACTTGATTACCAAGACAGTTTCAGAAATGAAATCGCATTTTACGGAAAGGATGAAAGGTTTCTTGAAAACCGTTCCTAAAAATGCAAAACTTTGCAGAAAGACAATCGTTCAAATTTCGAGCGCAAGCCAGACATTTAATTCAGAATGGAAAAATGAAAAAGAATTCTTTGATTTTATCCATGATGGATTTTACAAAACCTGGATCATCAATATTGAAAACCATACACCTGATGCAAGTTTTATAAAAAAAGATGATTTGAACGTTCTTAAAAACTTTTCTGACACACTAGACCAATTTGAAGGAATTTTTAAGAAAAACGGCAAACCAGTTCCTGATGATCAAGGAAAATTTCAAGAATCTGCTGACAAATATGTAAAGCGAACGAAAGAATCCATTTTGAAACTGAAAGCAGAGTTTTTTGAAAAACTTGAAAAAGAATTTGAAGGAGTAACATTTCACCAGCCAAGTTTCTTAGAAAAGATCTTTGGTTAAAAGGCAAAACCGCATTCATTTATTTGAATGCGGTTTTTTATGTTAAAGTAGAAAAATGAAAGACGAAAGTACTTTGGCCGAAGGGTTAGTAAGACTTGAAAAATATATAGCCCAACAGGGAATGTGTTCACGTCGTGAAGGCAAGCAACTTATCTTGGATGGAAAAATTTCTGTAAACGGAAACGTAGTTTACGAAACAGGATTTGGTATTGATCCAAAACTCGACAAAGTTGAAATCGTTGGAACAGTCGAGAAAAAAGAAACCGTTGCCTTGTACAAACCTCGCGGAATTGAGACAAGTAAAACAAGTGAAGATTCTGTCGATATTCATGACGAGTTTCCGGAGCTTGCACATCTTGCACCTGTTGGACGACTTGATAAAGATTCTGAGGGATTAATTCTTTTAACAAACGATGGATTAGTCACGCGCGCGATAACAGGTGAACATTCTGATGTTGAAAAAGAATATGTTGTTACAACACGTGAATTTGTCACCGATGAATCACTTGAAAAAATGGCACGCGGAATTATGCTTGATGATAAGAAAACACTTCCTGCGAAAACAAAACGAGTCAGTGACACAAAGTTTTTGATTGTTCTCCAAGAAGGTCGCAAGCATCAAATCCGCAGAATGGCCGATGCGTGCAAACTTACGATCGAGGAATTGAAACGTATTCGTGTTGGACATATTAAGATTGAGAATTTGAAGAGTGCGGAATTTAGAGAACTAACAGATGAAGAAGTTTCTAGATTTAAAATTTAGTTTTTCTTTATTAAAAATTTATGAGTGATTTGATATGGTGATAGGATGTCATATATTTTTATTGATGAATCTGGTATTCACCAGAAAAACGGAAAAAGTTCGGTTGCGCTTGTGTATGTTTCAGTTGAAAATCTTGAACTATTAGAAAAGGAGATTCTTTTGATAGAAAAAGAATTAAATATAAATCATTTTCATTGGGCGACTACCGCATGGCAATATCGAG
>CAIQMU010000057.1 GCA_903873095.1 uncultured bacterium | reverse complement strand
ACATCACAAATTACATCAGGTCAGCAGTTGATCTAATAGTTTAAAATAAAACACCGCGATCATCGCGGTGTTTTATTTTTGGAATATTTTTTTCAAGTAATAGGTAAGTCGTTCGATATATTTTTTTACTGCGAATGATACAAGGGATCGTTTGTTTGGAAGGCCGAATGATTTTGCGCTGTAATCAAGGAATCCGACAGTTCGTTTTAAGAATGATCCGTGTTTATGTGATGACCAATACGTTCGCCATAGCAAGGGAAATGCACCAAGTAATGTATACGGAGTTCCGTTTGCATTTTTATAATAACGCTTGATATTGGATTTTTTTACAGGAATAGTTGCAAGGGTTCGCAAGAAATCATCAGGAATTTCTACAGAGTATGTTTCTTTTAGGTAACGAAGCGCTACCTGCATTTCAATAACAAATGAAAATTTTTGTGTCTGCTGCAATAGATAATCCCAATCAAGTGATGAGTTTCGAATAATCGCAGTTGCGTCCGTTACCCAACGAATCGCGCGATGGTCATTTCGTACAGAACCATGGGCGATAACATGAATGAGAGAATCTTCGTGTGAAGGCATCATGCAAGATGTACCTGCGAATGAGATAGGTAACGATCGTGGCTCCAAGTCTTCGAATGCAAGAATATGGTCATGATTATTACCAAATAATTGATCAAGTAATCCGAGTCTATTGGTACTGTGAAAAAGTCCCCAGTGCACATCGATTTCATTTCCATTCGAATCTTGAAAATTTGTTTCTTTGGTGACATTCATAATACCAGCCGTATTTGAATTGTGCGCTGATTCGAATGCTTTATCGACATAGTGCCAATTATTTTTTCGGAGTAGTTCGATTGATTTTTTTACATCGCCTGGTTTTACAAGAATATCAGCATCGCCCATAAATCTGGCACCAGTGTCTTTGTAATAATTAACAAGCAAGGGAATACCCTTGAGAACCATAACAGGAATGCCGGCATCCATTAGAAGTTTGATGGCATCTGCGGCAGAATGTAATGTTTTTTGATTTTTAGCCCAAGCCATGCGATAAGCCCCCTTGATCTTGCCGGCTAATTCATCAGAAATACCAAGATTAATCAAGCGTGTGTATACCATAGGAAGAATTCTGAGTGTTGCAAAATCAATATCATCAAACACGACAGATGATTTCCATATTTCCCACATAGTTAAAAATTCTTCATCTTTGCATAGAATGAGTTTAAGGGTGAGAGTTTCTTCTTTGTTTGGAAAACTTTCAGGAATAGGTAATTTTTTAATAAGCTTATTCATATAAATTACATAGATCGTTTGCGGTCGAGTGCTGCCTTTACTATTTTCAAGTAGTCAGTGCGCGATGGTCGTTCGATTACACCAGTGTTTGTTGCATGAATACGACGAAGGAGAAATGCATCTGGAAGCATTTCATATGTTAGTCCGTGTTCGATCGCCTTGGTCATCCAATCAATAAATTCACCGACGCGCCATTTTGGATCAAATAATCCTACTTTCCAAAATGACGATGTTTTAATCATTGCGGTTGCGGATACTTGTCCTGGCATGGGTTCTGGTGGGCAATGACGAATTGCTTTTATTTCATCAGGCAGATCAGGACTGAGAAAACATTTCATATAACAAAACGAAATATCAAGATGCGTATTTCGCTTGAACTGATTTATTTGAGTTTCTATTTTTGCAGGTTCCCACATATCATCTGCATCCATGAGAGCCAAAAAGTCACCTGTTGCGACAGCAATTCCCGCATTTCGCGCTGCGCCGATCCCGCCGTTTTGTGCGCATTCAACAATAATAATCTTGTTTCCAAACGTTTTTAATAATTCGAGTGAGTTGTCAGTTGATCCATCGTTGATACAAATAATCTCGATGTTGTTATATGTCTGATCTAAAACACTGTGAATCGATTCGGCGACATATTTTTCCATGTTATAAACAGGGAGGATAACACTGACGAGGGGTGATGAAGAATTCATAATACTACTCAAGTGTACCATTATTTAAAAATGACTTGATAACATCAGGAATTTCACGAATCTCAGGTCCAAGTTCCAAAAAGTAACAAGGAATTTTTTCAATGATATTTTTGAACGCTTGAATTTTATCAGTTTCAGCAAGAGGAAGTTGAAGAAGTGTTGTTGGTGCAATAGCAACCAATGCCTGAATTTTTGTCGCAGGAACAAGTCGTGTCGGGCCGGAACTGATTTTAGGAATTAATACAGCATTTAGATTCGCAGTTCGTTTTGTTTGATGTGGGAAAACATCGTTGATAAACATGATTGCCTTTTCTCGTTCATCAAAATTCTTATTCCATACGTGTTCGTGAAGCTCAGGGAACAAGGTTAGTCCATGTTTAGTTACTTTTGCTGAATGATACAGACTGTGAGCTGTTACAGATTTGTCTAATCCTTCAATTGCAATATAATCGTCAGCAAGATAATTCATTCCTGAAAGCAGACATGAAAGCGCGGTTGTTGATTTGCCTGAACCACTTTTTGCAGTGAGGAGTACCGATGAATCGTTGGTTCCAACCACAGCACCATGCATTAAATGAATATTTGATTCGTTTAAAAACCAGTGCAAAATTGTTCTAAACGGTGCACCGGTTACCCAGTCAGGCAATACAGATGCATCGTTGGTCCAAAAATATCCGGTCTTTGTTTCCTCGTCATAAAAACTGAGAGATTCTTCACCTCCGACATAAACACCAAAAAACGACACTTGATGAGGTGTGTAGTTTTTTTCAAATGTTGATTCATCCCAAGGTGCCATCATGTGCCGCCCAATCGTTGTTCCGTCCCATGCATAAATAGTCAGATCAGCATCTGAATTATCTAATAACGGATGATGGGTTAGTGCAAGTGAATAAATATGTGCAACGGTTTCACCATAAAAATGAATACGTACACGGCGACCCGCAATAAGATATGTTTTTGTAATAGGAGAAATAATCTGCTGTGTTTCAACAAGTGATGGATATAGAACCCGATCAAAATACCCACGCTCGACTGCGAGGAAATTTTTCATGAGGATGTGTTTCGGGGGCTGATTCATAAATGTGTTTTAATTATTTTCTTGCCGATCTCTTTTCAAACGCTCAAGTTTTTTTCTGATGGTGAGAAATTCTCCTTTCTGAACAAAATCAGGAGTATTACTATAATTTGTTTCATGTCTTCGATAGAGAAATGTTACATCCGGAATTATATTACCAACGAGTCCTGTTTCTTGTAATCGAACAGTCCAATCGAAATCCTCGCCTTCGCGCATGGACTCGTCAAACATCCCGACGGTATGAATAGTTTTTGATGTGAATAATGATGAGCCGATCATTACTGGATGTAGCTTGGGCTCATCCGCATGGATATGGCCTTCTTGGTCTGTGCGAAATTCTTGAATTTTTCCCTGCGCAAATGCGAAAGAAGATTCTCCTATCACATACGGCAATAGAAGTGCCAGGTGATTATCAGTCCATATGTCATCTTGATCAAGAAATGCAATCAGATCTCCATGTGCATATGTAATTCCGGTATTTCGCGCAGAGGCTTGACCTTTGTTTTCTTGAGAAACAAGAACAATACGATCACGGAACGGTTCAAGTGCGACAAGTGAATCAACAGGTGATCCATCATTTACAATAATGATTTCCAAATTTGGATACTGTTGTCGAAATACCGAATTAAGCGTCTCGGCAATGAAACGCTCTCCTTTATAATACGGAATAATTACCGAAATAAGGTGCATGGACATAGTATTATTCAACATCTTTCATTTTTGGCCAACCAGCCGTATCAACATCGTGAATAGGATCAGCAAGAAGCATTTCTTGCATATCGCTATATTTTTCAATGACAGGTTTTTCATTTGCAGTAAAACACGCTGATAATTCAGATTCAGATTCAGACAGATTGGCAATCAAGTTTTCTCGTTCAAGGAAAACCAAAAAATCAGTTACGAATGATTCTGTAACATTAATGGGTAATTCTTTTCCGATAGCGTCCCAGACAGCAGTCCCGGCCTCATTCATACTGTAGTAAGTTCCCGTTTCAAGATTGATGATAATCGTTTCTCCATCGAGGGTTTCACTAATCGCTTTATTGCGATCAATACGATATGTTTTTGTAGTAACCATGACAAGGGTCAGTATAAATTAATTATCAAAAATTGCAAGGATCATCACAAGGATTATCCATTTAGATTACATGATGATGTATCACTAAACCCAACCATTTGAAAGAGTGTTGTACAAATAGTATTAATACTTGAATCTTTTTCAAACACATGATTTTCGTTTGGAATCATAAGAAGCATTGATTGTTTTCCTGCTGTATCAAGTGCTGATTTGAGAGTAGTCGCTTGAAATTTAGGAACCGTAGAATCAACTTCACCTTGGATAATATAGACAGGATGTTTCAAGTTTTTAACACGAGAAAAGATGCTTGCCTGAGCAAATAATTTTTTATTATGTGAACTTGGTAATCCTCCGAAGAATTCATTGAAGATAGAATTTTTGTAAAAAATCATGAGGCTTTGCCAATCAGTTATTCCATTGATAGACAGTGCTCCGTCAACTTGATCAGGATACGCAACAGCTGTTCGCAGTGCTAAATATCCGCCGTAACTATTTCCAACAAGGTAAACTCCATCAACAGTATTATGCGCAACAAAGTCATTGATAACATCTTCAACAGATTTTACATCAACAAGTCCCACGCCGGATTTGATACTCTCAGTATTTTTTCGACCACTGCCGTAACTGCCTGGGTAGTCGATTTTAACAACGTACGCACCTTGGTTTACGGCTTGTTCCAAATCCCAATCATACACACCATAACTGATGTATGTGTGGCGAACAAAACTTGATTGTCGATAGGGTCCGCCGTGAAGCCAAATAATTAAGGGGTGTTTTACTGTATCGATCGTGTGATTAGACATGACAACGGTGTCGAAACCTGCAATGTTTTGATACGTATATGAAATAGTATTTGTAGATGCGGGTGTTGAAATGGGTAGTTTAAAATCTTGTAAATCTATTCCGTGATAATCAGTGAGAATAACAGGAATTGTTCCAAGTGGTCCGAGTTTTGTAAATACGATGGAATTTCCTGATTGATGGAGGATGCTGTCGTAGGTGAGATGGTGAGCAAGGGATGTGGTTACTTGTGTATTGGTGTCATAAGAATACAAAACCCAATCATAGGGATCGTTTGTTGTGTTTGCAACATAGAGAAGTGTATGAGAGTCCGCAAATGTAAAATCACCAACAGAAACGTCAGATGTTATTTTTGTTCCCGATAGGCCAGTTTTTGAAAGTGTTGTAAGGTTGGTAATGTAAAGCGATATGAATCCTGATCGATCATCAATATAAGCGAGTTTTGTGTTGTCGGGAGAAAATTTTGAAACACGAGGTTGTAAATCAAGGAGGTTCCAAAAATGGAGCGCACTACTGATAGAGTATGTTTTTTTAGTTTTTGTATTTACAAGTGAGAGTGTTCGTTTGTTTGATGAGCTGATGGTTGTATAGAATTTAAAAATATTATTAGAAGAGCCGTTTCTGTGGATGCTTATACTTGGGAATCGAAAATTATTTTTATGTGAAGATGTATTAGGAGAAAGGATCGTGTTTGTTAAGAATGGTGAAGTTTCAGAACATTCACGAGTTGAAATAACACATGACATATCATGTTTTTTTTCAAGTCCACGAAATTCAAGCAATGCAGTATCTCCTGAAACACTGACAATGTTCCCATACCAAAGAGGATCTGCGAAGCATGTGTGTGAGGCAATAAGGGAAATCAGTATTCCTATTATTCCAATAAAAAGTTTTCGTGACATGATCACATTATAATATCACGATTGTCGTCGAAATGATTGGATGATTTGGAAAAATGCAATAAAAATAAGAACTAAACCAATAATATGCTGAGATATGAGTGCATTAATAGTAAGTGTTTTAAATAAAAAAGTACTTGTTTTTATAAACACAAGAAATCCCATTAATGTTCCCGTTGCAATTCCAACTGCATAAAGAGAAATGGGGATGGGCTTGATTGATAAAAATCCCTTTTTAATCAAGTGGGTTCCCCAAAAAAGCCAAAATGGAATTCCTGCAACATTTAAAGTGCTTAATATAATACCAAGTATAAAAAGGTGTGTTTTTCCAATGGGTGTCATCATGATATTCATATTCATTGCAATGGGATTATGAATAAGATACCAGAAACCGATACAAAACATTAAAAGACTGCTTGTGAACTTAAATACGGTAAATAAATAATTACTCTTGTAAATATAATGTGAGCCTAGTATTGCAATGAGAGAATAGGGAATTTCTATTAAAATGGCACCTAGCATAAAATAACATGCTGCGATGATTCCTTGGTTCATAGCAACATGATTCGCTGTTGTATTTAAAATACCAAGAGGAAGTGTTCCTAAAAAACTTACAACAAAAGAAGCCCCAAAGATTATGAGAGCCTCGAGTAGAAATGAAGTAATGATTTTTTTCTCACTCGGAATCATATATGAATGTGTAGTGAGCCTCGATTCATCCAGAGTGTTATAGCCGCACAAACAAATGCAGTGACTGCCAGTGCAAAAAGTTCACCATGATCATGTTGTACAGAAATACCAAGTATGAAGATGTGTGCCATGATTGCTCCACCGAGTACAAGAAGGGTAATAATTGCACCGAGCCATCTTGTTGATGGAATGATGAGAAGAATAGATGCTATTAGTTCTATAATACCACTCCCGATTCTACCCCAAGGTTCTGCGTGAAGTTGGGAGAAAATATATTTTGAACTTGGGTCCCCTGTAAATTTAAACCATAATGTTTGCAAGAGAATAATTGCTGCAACAAGTGGGAATGCCCATTTAAGTATTTTCATATAATCATTATAGTAATTTTAAATAAAAAACAAAACACCTTTAGGGTGTTTTTGCATCAGGCAATCGAACGGTTAAAAATGGATTCGGGTTGTTTACGACTTCTTGGGATGTTAATTCAAAAATATGTAATGCTGAGTTTTTGAATTTCGCCCAACCCGCACGAGCTCCCACATATCCTGCATCCGCAAGAGCTTTTTGTGCGGCTATGTTTTGTCCATATTCAGGATACGCAAATGTTGTGACTACATGACTAAGTCTTGATTCCAATGTTTTTTTACTATCAACCACTTCAGAAATGACTTGTGAAGGAGTCACTTTTGTTAAATTTAAATGATGCACGGTGTGTGATCCAATTTCCATTCCATCGTGATCAATTGCAATAATTTGGTCCCATGACATATATGCACCATAACCTGGATAACTTGAAATAATAAAGAAAGTTCCCGTGAAATGATATTTTTGCAAGATGGGGAGCGCATAAGTATATTGCGTTTTCCATCCATCATCGAATGTTAGAACGATTGCTTTTTCAGGAATGGGTGTTCCATTTTTCAAGTAATCTACATAGGCATTAAATGTAATGGGTGTGTAGTGGTTATCAGCAAGATATTTCATCTGTGCATCAAATGCACCTGTTGTTACTCGGTAATGTAATTGCATTTTGTCTTCCTTTTTCAAGACTTGTGGTCCAAATGAATGATAGACCAAGATAGGAACATATTCTGGGTTTGTTGGAGGTGTTGCGGCCCCCTCTGTTAGAGGGGGTAGGGGGTGTGTTGTTGCGGGTGTTGCTACCCCCTCTACGAGAGGGGGTTGGGGGTGTGTTTGTTCGGAACTTCGCCCATGCACAATCCCTGCACCAACACCAATGATAACAACTACCGCAACAGCAATCATTAAAATTAATTTTTCAACCTTTTTCATGTGGGGAATTATAGCATACTAATAATTAGTTGACTTTTATTCACAAATAATGTAATATACAAATTATATCTCATCGCTAATGATAAGACACGTAATATTTATTTTATGAAAGATTTTAAACGAGGAGGATTCGGCGGAGGTGACCGCGGAGACCGAGGTGGATTTAAACCATCATTTGCTTCAAAAAAACCTTGGGATTCAAAACCAAAGAGTTTTGGAGACAAGTCAGACCGACCAATGTACCAGGCAACATGCACAAGTTGCGGAAAACCTTGCCAAGTTCCATTCAAACCAGTTTCTGGAAAGGATGTACTTTGTAACGATTGTTTCGCAAAGGTGCGAGGAGATGAAGTATTTGTTCGTGATGAACGGCCTACGCGTGTGAGTTATGGTGATCGATCAAGTTTCCGATCAAACGATCGTGATGCACGTCCGACATACAACGACCGAGGAGCTTCAAAACCTTGGGAAAACAAGTCATCAGCACCTGCACAAGGAAACAATGACCAAGTTCTCAAACAGCTTACAAGTGTTTCTGCAAAACTTGATCAGTTGATTTCACTTATGGCGATCAGTAACAACAAGGCTCAGACTTCAAAGCCGGCTGAAGTTGCACCGGCGCCAACAGTTTCAAAAGTTGCTCCAGTAGCAAAAGAAACAAAGGTTGCAAAGAAAGCAGCAGCTCCTAAAAAAGTTGTAGCTAAAGTTGCTAAGAAAGTTTCAAAGAAGAAATAAATTCTTAAAATAAAAACCCCGCGTAGCGAATGCGAAGCGGGGTTTTTGTTGACTTATTAATATCTAAATAGTATTGTGATGTAAATTAAAAAATAAAATATGAATCAAAACATGCGAACAGCTAATATTTTTCCCCCACATCAATGGTCATCTCGTCAGTTTCAAAAAATGTTTGAAATACTCTCGTCCATGCCTCTTGCAAAAACTAACATCGAAATTGACGATCAGGTTCAAACTTCATTTAACAATGCTCTTAAATGGATGGAAGAAGAATATCCGTCTGATGAAATTTTCCGAATTTGTCCGAGTGGTTTAGGTTCTTTTAAAATTGAAACTCATGACATATCAATTAGTGGAACAAACGGAGAATTCTTTTTCTTTGGTGCAAATGGTGCACTCGAAGTAAGAAAACAAAAACCTGTTCAGGATAAAGAAATTAAAGATCTACTTGCAATGAAATACAATTTTAGACAGTTGTACTTGTGTTACTCAAAACTCGGAGCAGATGGATGTAATGTTTGGGGAGATGATATGTTTGATCGAAGTTATTGAGATAAAATCCCTTAGGGGATTTTTTTTGAAATTTTTTCTGATATACTCTGCTAATGAATATTCGTCAGATGGTACATGAAGATTTAAAGCCTTGCTCACAGGTTCTCGAAAAAGCATTTGGCCAAGCTCCACATAACGAAACGTTTGTGCTGGGTAATGCTGAGCAGTATCTCACTAAAAAGTTTTCTTATTGCGGTGAAAGTTCTTATGTTGCCGAGGGCGAAGATGGAAAAATTCTCGGCTTTGCGATCTATAATGTATCGGTTTGGGCGAATGGACCTCAGGCAATCCTCGAGGAGATTGCTGTAGATCCGGAGGTGCATCATATGGGAATCGGTCGTGCACTTATGGAATTTGGAAACAAGCAATTAAATGACTTAGGTATCGAGGCTATGATGTTATGGGTGCGTAAAGATCCCAGGCTGATTGATTTTTACCAGAAGCAAGGGTTTCAGGTGTCCGATGAATACATAGCAATGTTTAAGTAAGAAATTAGAATAGAAAAAACCCCGCGTAGCGAATGCGAAGCGGGGTTTTTATCTTGAAAAATTATTTCATCATGCCTCCTGCAGGGGCTGAAGGCATAGAACACATTTTGCACGTAGATTTGTGTGTGAAGATTTCGTAAATAGCTGAAACTCCCACCAAGATGTAAATAATGCGAGATACGATGGCCATTTGTCCTCCAAAGAGCATTCCAACATCCCATCCGAATACTCCGACCAAGAGCCAATTAAATGCGCCGATGATAATAAGAAGCCAAGTAATGAAATGAAGTGTTTTCATAATGCGTAAAAATTAGGGACTAATAATTGAGACGTTTTTAGTATAGCAGTAATTGCAGATGCAAAACCTTCTGGTTGTTTATATCTTTTTATTCCCCATCCTTCGCCATCATCGCCTCCTTGTATTTAATAATCACCGGAATACTTGCTGCAACAGGAAGTGCGAGGAATGCGCCGATGACACCGAAGACTCCGGCACCAATTACAACAGAAATAAAAATGAGCGCAGCAGATAATTTGAGTGCCTTGTTATAAATAATCGGACTGATGATCACATCTTCAAGTTCCTTGTATGCGATATACAACACAAGTACCAAGATTCCATACAGTGGTGAAATCGCAAACCCGAGAACAAGTGCGGGAAGTGCGCCAAGAACCGGACCGATCACCGGAAGCAAATCCATGATTCCTGTAAAAATTGCAAGAGGAAGTGCGAATGGGATATGAAGAAGTGCGAGCCCTCCATAAATCAATGCGATACAAATAAGAGAGATAACCAAGTTTCCTCGAATATACTGACCAACAACTTCTCCAATCTCCATCGACAAATTCCGTGCTTGCAATCGTTTTTGTTTTGGAAACAGTCCTGTAAACAATGAAAACAAATGATCAGCATCGAGCATGAAATAAAATGCAAGAAATATCGCCGTGAAAACACTGAGCAGTGCAAGGCCAATTTCTTTTGTTGATGTTAAGAATGTACTGAAATTTCCTTGTAAATATCCCGTGATCGTTGTTTCGATCGAACTTGGCATGATGCCGAATTTTGCAAGTATCGGCGCAAGGAGAGTCACAACCTGTGGAAATTGTTTTGTAAATGCAAGTGCAGTAACAAGTACTAATGCAACCAATGGGATTAATAGTAGTATGATCACCAACAGAATCGAGAGAATTTTAGGAATTCTCCACGAGTGCAGTTTTCTTGCCATTGGATACAGTGCAACCGCCATGATCAGTGAAATCAAAATGACAATAAACACAGAAATTGAATTCCATATCAAATAAATCGCAAAGATTGTTGCAACAATGCGCCCGATCGCCGCCCAACTAAATGTTTCAGGATAGTTCATATGAATTGATTATATCACGAGTTACGATAACAACATCTTATCAATGATACTTCCATGCTCACGTAAATATTTTCGAACATTACTTCGTGCGAGAGTTGTCTTGCACATAGCAACCCATTTGCGAGTCGGTTTGCATTTATCCATGCATAAAATTTCAACAATATCACCTTGTTTGATTTCTGTTTCGAGAGGAACCATTTTATTGTTGATGCGCGCACCAAATACATGGTTTCCAATATCAGAATGAATGGCGTATGCAAAATCAATCGTAGATGCTCCTTTGGGAAGTTCAATAATGTCACCTTTTGGTGTGTACGCAAATACACGCGCACCGAAGAAATCCAGTTTTAAATGCTTCAAAAAATCTTCTGGATGTGCTAAATCACGTTGTGCCTCGAGAAGCTCCTTGGTCCAGGACGTTTTTGAATTTTGCTTTTGTAAATTCGAACCTCCTGTTTCCTTATATCCAACATGCGAGTAAATTCCATATTCAGCATCTTTGTGCATTCCGTCAGTTCTGATTTGAATTTCAACAACACTTCCTTGGCCATCAAACACTGCAGTGTGTAATGATTGATATCCATTTGGTTTTGGACTTGCAATATAATCTTTGAATCGTCCTGGAAGTGGCTTGTAAAGACTATGAATAATTCCAAGGGCTTGATAGCAATCTCCGACGGTTGGAACAATAATGCGAAGTGCAAAAATATCATAGATTTTTTTAATGTCGTATTCGTTATGTTTTAGTTTTGCCCATAAACTGTACAAGTGTTTCACACGGTAATTCAAACTTGAAATGTTTGCGTCAAGAATGGCGAGTTCTTCACGCAAGGTTGCTGACACTTTTGCCAAGTGTTCTTCACCAAGATTTGTATAATCATCCAATAGTTTTTTTGTGGCTGCATATTCAGTTGGGTGCGCAAAAGGAAACGCAAAATCTTCGAGTGCGGCTTTCATTTTTCCCATCCCGAGACGATCAGCAAGACGTGCATAAATTTCGAGTGTTTCAATAGCGATACGTTGTTGTTTTTCTTTGGGTACGAACTCGAGTGTTGAAATGTTATGTAAACGGTCGGCAAGTTTTACAGTGACGACGCGAATGTCATGCGCACTTGCGATGAAAAATTTTCGCAGTGATTCTGCGTGACGTGTGACACCTTTGTATTTGATATGTCCAAGTTTCGTGACACCCGAAACAAGGGTAACAACCTCGTCACCAAATTGTTCGCGCATAGTAGATTCTGACACCTCGGTATCTTCAAGTACGTCATGTAAAAGTCCTGCGGAAATGGTCACTGCGTCTGCGTTCATCTCGGCGAGTATTTTTGCGGTTGCAAACACGTGTGAAAAATAATCATCACCGCTGTTTCGAGACTGTCCCGTGTGTGCCTTCCTTGAAAACTCATAGGCACGAGAAATCAGGTCAGTTTCGTCTGATGAAAAATGAGGGTTTATGGCAAGTAGTTCCGTGAGATTTGATTCCATAAATCCATTCTACTTATTTTTGATATTTTTGCACTATGAATTGACTTTATTAGTTTAAAAGTATAAATTCTAGTAAATTCATTTTTAAACCCTAAATTAACAATCATGGTAAGAGGAGCAGTGGAAATCAATTCTGATAAGACCGTCTCATCGATGAAAGTTGGAGAAACAAAGCACATCGATATGGATGAAATTTTTATTAAAGGAAATATTATTTATATCGATAAAGGGACTCAAACGTATAATATTCCAATAGATGAGAAAGATGAAGATGACGATGATGACTTGGAAGAAAACGAATTTGAGTTTTGTTGCTATATTCCGATTAAAAGGATTGGGTCAGGACTTACACAGGATGACTTTATCCTTGACTTCACTAAATT
>CAIQMU010000056.1 GCA_903873095.1 uncultured bacterium | reverse complement strand
GACCGGGTGAGGTTTGTACGAACCTGTGCTGCAAGTTTTGAAACTTCAGGTCCACCTGGATACGGAATTCCTAACATACGTGCAACCTTGTCGAATGCCTCGCCAACTGCATCATCGCGCGTGCGACCGATGATGGAATAATCACCAATATTTTTTACAACAACAAGTTCTGTGTGTCCGCCAGAAATAAGTAATGCGAGAGCGGGGAACTTTAGATCAGAATTTTTAAATTCAAACCTCACCCCCAGCCCCTCTCCTGGAAGGAGAGGGGAGCCGGGCACAAGTACTGATAAAATATGCCCCTCCATATGGTTTACGGGAACAACAGGAATATTCCATTTCTCGCCAAGTTCCTTGGCAAAAACAATTCCACACCAAAGCGCCGGCTCAAGCCCTGGACCAGAAGTCACGCAAATATAATCAGGAATTTCTCGCTCTTGCATTATTTGTTCTAAAATAATCGGCAAGTTTTTTTGATGTTCACGTTTTGCAAGTGCAGGAAAAACGCCACCGAATTCTTGATGAAGATTGATTTGAGAATTCGTGATCGTTGAAAATACTTGGAAACGTGTTCCAAGCTCTGTCTCGTTTGCCGAGATATATGAAAGCGATGTTTCGTCGCACGATGTCTCGATGGCGAGAATATTCATGGTCGCACGATATCATAATTTGACTGATTTTTCAATTCGTGATTGACTTGGGATATGAAACCTAAAATCATTCTTTTTGGACTCCTTACTATTGTCGTTCTTGTTGTTGGATACCTTTCTGTTACACATAAAATATTTGGTAGTATTTTACCGGCTTCGATTTACGGAATTTCAGCAACTAAATTGAAACCAGTAACACTTTTATCTTCGTCGACATCTCAGTTACTTTCATCAAGGCCAATTTCTTTACCTACTCCACCGCCGACGCAAGCAGCCTGCCAATCCTCGGGAAATATTTTTTCGGCACCTGTAACTAGTGCAACATATGATATTGGAAGTTATTTGCCTGTCAATTGGAGAACATCGATTCCTGCACTCCCAACAAATATTTCATTGTATCTTGTCTCACAAAATGGTGGATCGCAAATTTTATTCTCGCAATACTCAACAGTAACAAATATTACAAGTAATGGAACAATGTCGGTTTCCTTATCTCAAGGTGGTGATGCTGCTGGTATTATTCCTTCAAATGTTTCCGCAGGACAATATTATATGGAAGTTCAATTTACATTCCCACATGGTGTACTTCCTGGTGGTGCACTTGGGTCTGTGACTTGTTCTGGAACGTTTACGATTGCTGCTGTGCCAATGTGTATACCAACGTTTGGATATTTAACACAATGGGGAAGTCAAGGAAGTGGCAACGGACAATTTTGGGGATACGCAATCGCAGATGATCTTTTCGGAAATATCTATGTCGGTGATGTTCGTAATGGTCGCGTTGAAAAATTTAATTCATCAGGAACATATCTTAGTCAATTTGGAAGCCGTGGTTCGGGTAATGGTCAATTTGGAAGTAATGGTCCGCAGGGTATAGCTATAGACCTATCTGGTAATATTTACGTATCTGATCTAAATGTTCAAGGGTCTATTGCTCGTATTGAAAAGTTTACATCAAACGGAACATATGTTTCTCAATGGGGAACTGCCGGTTCGGGTAATGGTCAATTTGGAATAAACGGTTCATCGCTTACGATCGCCGCCGATACCTCGGGGAATATTTATGTTCTTGATAGTGGAAATCGACGCGTTGAAAAGTTTACATCAAACGGAACATATGTTTCTCAATGGGGAACTGCCGGTTCGGGTAATGGTCAATTTGGAAACCCTTTGGCTATTACAGTAGATCCATCAGGAAACGTTTATGTTGTCGATGGGCAAAATTATCGTATCGAAAAATTTAATTCATCAGGAACATATCTTAGTCAATTTGGAAGCCGTGGTTCGGGTAATGGTCAATTTGGAACTCCTTCGGGATCGGCCTATGCACGTGCTTATGGTATAGCGACGGATAGAATTGGAAACATATATCTAAATGACGGTGATAATGATCGTATTGAAAAGTTTACATCAAACGGAACATATGTTTCTCAATGGAACGCTCGTGTAAATTCTTCGGGGGGTGTTTCTGGTGAGTTAGGAGGAATTACTGTTGATTCAAATGGGAATATATATATCAATGACGTGACAGACTCGAAAGTTAGAAAATTCGGACTTACACAATGCTCTCAAATTTAACATTATTCATTTAATTAGAAATCTTTCTTCTGTGCGCGATACAGGACTCGAACCTGTGACCCTTCCCACGTCAAGGGAATGCTCTACCAACTGAGCTAACCGCGCATTTATGTTGGATTATCGTACCCGAAAATTTCCTCTTGTGCAAGAGGTTTTTTTGGTGTAGACTCGTTTAAATTTCTTAACCTTTTAAAATAAACTTAATAAATATGGAAGCCAATAAAATCACCAAAATTGTAATTAAAAGTCTTAAAGAACTCAAGGAGTCAAGTCACTATGGCGAGAGTAGTTTACATATGAAAAACAATGTACCGCTTCTCATTCACAAAGTGATCATGCGCGTTAAAAACCTTGAACTTACTGAGTTATTTTGGGATGATATCAGGGAGGAGAATATGAAAAAAATTTTCCGTCTTCTGCCGACCCAAAAATCTGAAAAGTGGCATCTTTTCAAGATTATGATTTCCAAGAACATTGTAAATTATGGGAACATTGGATCATTTTTAGAGCAAGTAGATGATGAAGTAATGCAAGAAAAAATGTATACTATGCTCGATGAATATCTCACCTCTAAAACTGTTAAAATTTCTGATCCTGTTGTTGTATAGTCTTCTGTTCAAAAAGTCCATACGTGTGGGCTTTTCTTTTTGAAAAATTTGTGCTATATTTTCTCGGCTTTGGCTGCGCCCTGCGTAGCTCGCGCATGCGAGCGTAACAGGGGCTGCGCCCTGCGTAGCTTTAGCGAAGCAGGGCCCTATCGTCTATCAGTTAGGACACAAGATTTTCAATCTTGGAAGCTGGGTGCGACTCCCAGTAGGGTCACAGAAAAATAAGAAAAAACTCCTTTCAAGGGAGTTTTTTCTTTTAAAATTATTTTGCCTTGAGTTCCAAATAAATATCTTCAAGAGCCTTTACTGCATCGCCGGCGGCAATGTTGTTTTGGTGGTAGTGACCATCAGTACAATCACCGGCAGCCCAAATTCCGGGAAGGGATGTTTTTTGGGTGCGAGGATCAGTGACAATATTTCCGTATTCGTTGAGATTAACAAGGTTATTCAAGTATCCAGTATTTGGAATCTGTCCGATCTCGACAAAAATTCCATTAACAGGAAGTGTTTCTTCTTGCCCTGTTTGATTATTTCTTACGTTGAGTCCTGATACAAATTTTTCACCGATAACCTCGACAGGTTCTGTAAATAATTTTATGTGAACATTTGGCATTGCTGATACTGCCTTAATGGTGATGTCATCTGCTCGGAACTTGTCAGATCGATTCAAAATTGTGACAGAGGGGCAGTACGCTGCAAGTTGTGCTGCCGATTCAAATCCTGCGTTTCCAGTACCTACAACAACGACAGGTTGTCCTGAAAAAAGTGGTCCGTCGCATGATGCGCAATAAATAATACCCTTGTTTTCATAATCAGATGCGCCAGGGATATCAAGTTTTCGACGAGATGATCCTGTTGTGACCAGAATACTTTTTGTGTGAAGTTCTTGTTTTGATGTTTTTACAAGAAAACCATTATCTGTTTTTTCTACGAGTTGTGCAGACTCACCTTCGAATACATCAAGGAATTCTCCCTTGTAATACATCACGTGTGATTTTAAATTTTTTCCAAGATCCATACCCGAAATTTCAGGTGTTCCGATCCAATTGTAAATTTTTTCAGACACCGTTGATTGCCCCCCAAATTCTGTCGCAACAAGGGCCGTTTTGAGTTGTTTGCGCGCACTATACACTGCCGCCGCACATCCTGCAGGCCCTCCTCCTAAAATGATTAAGTCGTACATATCGTAAAATTATAGCATAAATCTACCGAAGCAAAACCCTCTCCTTTCCAGGAGAGGGTCGGCACCGCAGGTGGCGGGGTGAGGCTTGTTATTTCTTAGCTCGTCTTAAAAATGCAGGGATCGCTGATGAGAAATCATCATCGTCATCACTGATTTCCTCAACAACCTTTTCAGGGGCTGGAGCACGGCGAACCATTTGCTCAGGAATTTCATTTCGAATTTCGCGTTTTTCAACTTGTTGTTCAACTTGTTTTTGAATAACAGGTGCTGATCGCTGAATAGGGACATGCATTCCACCACTTGGTTTTTTCTGAGGATTTGAGAATCCTGTTGCAATAACCGTAACTTTGACTTCACCTTTCTTGAGTGAGTCGTCATGAATCGGACCAAAGATGATTTTAGCATCAGGATCAACAGATTCAGTTACGATTTTAGCAATTGTGTTTACCTCGTGCATTGTGAGATCATCACCGGCTGAGATTGCAAACAAGACTCCTTTGGCTCCAGAAATGGCAACATCAAGAAGAGGAGAGTTGATTGCGTTGTAAGCAGCTTCTTCTGCTCGATTTTCACCAGCAGCTTGACCGATTCCCATAAATGCAGAACCTGCGTCTTGCATCACTGAACGAATATCGGCAAAGTCGATATTTACGATACCTTGAGTTGTGATAAGTTCAGAAATTCCTTCAACAGCTTGACGGAGAATTTCATCTGACATCGCGAATGCTTCTTTGAACGAAGTATCTTTTGATGTGATTGAAAGAAGGCGGTCGTTGGGAACAATGATAATTGCATCAACTTCTTTTTCAAGTTCTGCAATTCCTTGATCCGCAATACGACTGCGCTGCTGACCTTCGAATGAAAATGGTTTTGTAACCACCGCAATCGTAAGGGCACCAAGTTCTCGAGCGGTTTGTGCAACGACAGGTGCTGCACCTGTTCCTGTTCCACCTCCCATTCCGCATGCAATGAATACCATGTCGGCACCCTTGATTGCTTCTTGGATTTCAGCCTTCGTTTCTTCAGCGGCTTCGCGTCCGATTTCTGGATTCATGCCGGTTCCTTGACCTTTGGTAAGGTTTCGTCCGATGTGAATTTTTTTTGCAGCCTTTGAATGATGGAGGTCTTGAGTATCAGTATTCATGCAAATAAACTCTACCGATTCAACTCCTGAATCGATCATGTGGTTCAATGCATTTTTTCCGGATCCTCCGACGCCGATCACCTTGATCCGCGCGAATGATTCGATATCTGGGTTTATTTTAGCCATAGTGTTACAAGTAAAAAGGAATTCCTGTCTGATAAGGATGT
>CAIQMU010000055.1 GCA_903873095.1 uncultured bacterium | reverse complement strand
ATCAACAACTACGGCAAGATGATATAGTGGTTCATTAATATTTTTTGCAATAACAAAATCTCCAAGCTCTGTCGTATCTGTTGAAATGGGTCCGCGAATAATGTCTTCAAAAATAACAATCTTGTTTGGATTTTTAAACCGAATAATATCTTTGATGACTCCTGATCCGTCTTTTGCTTCTTCTTTTGAAATGTATGCTGTTCCATCTGCAATCATCTTGTGTAATATTTCTTGATGGCGAGGAAGATTTTCAGATTGAATATATTTTTCATCATACGAAATTCCAATGGTTTCGAAAACCTTGAAAATTTCATCTGTGTATTCTTGTTTTGAGCGTTCCTTGTCAGTATCCTCGATACGTAATATAAATTTCCCGCCATGTTTTTTTGCATATAAATACGCGAAAAACGCCGTTCGGTAACTGCCGGTGTGCATGTGCCCTGTGGGACTTGGGGCGAAACGTGTAACAACTTTTTTATCCATATGTCTTTATAATATAGCAAAAATAAGGGGTTTTGGAGACTTGACTTATAATTTTTCAAATGTTATTGTTAATTAAATTATTCAACAACTAAAAATACATTATGGGGCAAGTAATTCACAAAAAAGGTGATGAGTACAGGATCTGGTCTACTAATACCGATTCTTACATATCAACAATACTAACATTGGAGCAGGTCCGAATATTCAGTATAATTCAACCTTTTCAATCACAACTGAATAGATTTATAACTGATAGTGGAAAACAGATGCTGGATCTTGATTTTAACCAATGGGTGTCATTGGTAAAATCTGTAGGTACATGGGAAAAACCTCTCAACGGAAATAAGCATTTCAAATCAAGTACAACATCTAGGAGAAAATTTTCAGACCAGGTCAAGAAAGAAAGAGATTTTCTCTTGTTTCTCGCAGATCACTGGGAAGAAATTAGCAGGTTAAAAATGAATCCATTGGATCAATGGTAATTGATAAAGCCACGAATGATCGTGGCTTTTTTATGTGGAAAATATTTTATTTCTTCCCTTCTATATGACTCAGCCCAATTTCAAGAACCTTCTCCGCAATCTTTTTCGCAGCATCAGGCTGGAAGAAATTGTGCGCAGCGGCGGCCATTTTGTCATGCAAGATAAGGTCGTCGTTGATTCTGTTTATTTCCTCAATCAACACATGCGGAGCAAGATTTTTCTCTTCGATGACTTGGCACGCACCCGCACGCGCATACGCATACGCATTTTTACGTTGATGATCGTTATTCGTATTCGTAATCGGAACAATAATCGATGGCACACCCCACGATGCAATTTCAAAAATCTGAGATCCCGCACGCGATACAATCACACTCGCAATTCCCGCTCCCATGCGCATCGCAAGCTGATTCAAAAATCCAAATGGTTTATATCGATGTTTAAATTCACTGTCACGCAAAATGTGCTCTGCTCGTTTTGTCATCTCGTCAATATTAGATTTTCCACACTGATGAATAATCTGATATTTCTTGATGAGTTCTGGAAGAGCCTCGAGAATATTTTCATTGATAATGCGCGCACCCAAAGATCCACCTAAGATGAAAATAACAGGAACACCTTCTTCGAGTTCCAAATACGCAATTCCACCCGTCGCAGGATGAACAAGTTCCGGACGAACAGGTTGTCCGATATGTGCCGTTTTACCTGCAGGGAAAAATGAAAATGATTCTTTGTATGACACCGCAACAAACTGTGCGAATTTTCCAGCCCACGCCGTCACACGTCCGGGTGCATAATCAGATTCATGAATGATTACAGGAATGCTGAGTAATCGCGCAGCAAAAAGTGTTGGAAATGATGCATATCCTCCCTTAGCAAAGACAACATCAGGATACAAACTAAACACTGCAAAAAATCCCTGGATAACACCAATACCCATTTTGATTAAATCAAACGGAATTTTCCAAGAAAATGAAACGCGCATTTTACCCGCTGAAACTTTTTGAAAATGAATTCCCTGTGCAAACAAAGCCTCCGCATCATACGGCGAATCAGAAAAATAATACATGCGAACACCTGCAATTTTTTCCTCGTCAACCATTTTATTAATTTCCTCGGCAACTGCGATAATCGGGTAAAAATGCCCCCCCGTTCCCCCGCCGGTAAAAAGTATCTTGATCATAATTATAGTATAGCAAAAGAGATTAGTCCTTCAAAACCGAGACATGCTTCCCTTGATTTCTTGAAATATTTAAAATGATTCCAACCGCACCGATCGCAAATGCAAGAGCTGTTCCTCCTTGGGAAATAAACATGAGTGGAAGACCTCCCAATGGGAACACAGCTGTCGCTGAGGCAATATTGAGAAGTGATTGAAATACAATAAGTCCCAAAATACCAACCACGAGCAATTTCCCAAATGAATCCTGCGTTCGATTTGCAATCCAAATTCCTCGGAAAAAGAACATTGTGTAAATCAAAATGATGACAACAAGCCCAATAAATCCAAATTCTTCACCCGCAACAGCAAAAACGGAATCACCTAATGGTTCCGGAAGATACTGAAATTTTTCAATACTTTGCCCGAATCCTCGACCTGTTAATTTTCCTGAACCAATCGCAATCAATTGCTGTTGAACTTGATATGACGAACCAAGCGCATCACGGGAGGGATCAACAAATGATTTTACGCGTGACAACAAATAAGGACGTACTGCTACAAGTCCCGCACCCGCAATAAGTACTGTTGCAAACATAATTCCGATATCACGCCATTTTGCACCCGCAAGCAAATACATCATGATACTTGTCACAAGAATAATCAAAAAACTGTCAGTGTCTGGTTGTGCAATAAGAAGCACTCCAACGATGCCAACAATAATAGCAAACGGAATTAATCCTTGAGAAATATTTGTGATTTTTTGCCTTACCACAGAAAGCCATGCTGCTAAATAAATAATCACAGCATACTTTGCAAATTCTACTGATTGAAATGAAAGTGGACCAAGATCAAGCCATCTTCGCGCACCGCCATGTGCAAATCCAATATGCGGAACAAAGACAAGAATTAAAAGAATGATTCCAAATCCATAAATAAACAATGCGTATTTTTTTAAATACTCAATAGGAAGACGAAGCATAATAAAAAACAAGATGATT
>CAIQMU010000054.1 GCA_903873095.1 uncultured bacterium | reverse complement strand
TGATAGCATGGGTGGAGGTGGGTGTCAACTACCACACCAAATATTTTTCAAGAAAAGAATTTGGTGTGGTAGTCAAGAAAAAAGCCTACATTCCACAGGGAATATAGGCTTCGATAATTAAGCAGCTTTTTGATTATAAACCGCCATACCTCGCTCGAAAATAATTTTCGCAGATAATTTTTTCTGCGCCAGATATTCATCACGATTGAATGATGGATGTTTTGTAAGAGTATTCGTCCCTTGATCATTTTGCAATCTCGGATCCGGAACATCAATAACAACCTTACCAAACTCGATAGCTTTTTGACGAATCAAATCGGGCAGTCTTGCTAATAGTCCCGTGTTTTGAACACCGCGATGAACTTTGCCTGACTTGGTTTTTGTTTTTGCAAGACCAAGTCGGACAGATGTTACGCCAATAAAAATACAATCTGCCATATGCACTATCGCGTGTGCCGTTTTTCGTTCGAAATCCAACTGTTGATCCGCCATTTTCTTGAACATGGTTTTTCGTGCGGTTGCGAGATCTTGGAATCGACGACTACCTTTTGTACATTTTGTCATACGTTTTTCAACGTCGGCAATTTTAGGCATCCAGTATTTGTCTGGACGACGACAGGAAATCGTTCCTGATTTCTCAGGCGAGTAATATCCAATATCGCCAGCACCTAAATCAAGAGCCATAAATCGTTCAAGAGAAACAGTTTCCGGTTTCGGTAGTTCGTACGTTGCGGAAATTTTGTATTGACTTGGTTTTTCCAAATCACGTACACACCGGGTAATAGTGAGTTTCTTAATCTTGTAATTTCGGATCATATTTGCATGAGGTGCGATAGAAATGACAAGTTCAGAACCCGAGTTTTGTGGTACACGAATTCCACGATCAATCATGTACAGCTGAGGAGCTTTCCATGACATGACTGTAAACTGATGTGCATAGGCATCACCTGGTTCACATGCGGTCCAGTCGCCACCTTTGCGGTTTCCCAAATACGATTGCCACATAGCGACCACTCGTTCCATGGTGGTTTGTGCTGATGCAACATTTAAAATTGCAAGTTCAGGAAATTTGCCGATATTTTTGTACTGGTACATTAAATCAAACTCTTGAACGATAGGTTTAATGCGATCGTTTTTTTCAAGAGATTCATTTTTATGAAAACAATTCAGGTAATGCTTGCGATATTCGCGGGCATATTCATTCGTTGTGTTCCATAGAATGCGATGAGCTTCGGATAGTTCAAGAAGCAAGTTTTCTTGTTCTTGTGTTGGTGAAATTAACCACCAGATCGTCTTCATGATAGTTTCGGATGTTTTTTTCTTTGCCATAAAATATTTTTTTGTGAATGTGGGGAAGTATGATTTAAGTAACAATAGCACATTTACTAGATATTTGTCAAGTTCACGATACTTTTCCACTGAATATCAAAAAATGATTGCATGTGTGTATGAGTTACGTGGTACACTATTATGTATATGGAACAAAACTACCAACAACAACTCGACACGCTCCTCGACATTGTATTTCAAAATGGTGCGTCTGATTTGCATTTATCATCGGGGAGACACCCGTTTATTCGTGTGAATCGAGAACTTAATCCTGTTACTAATTATCCCGAACTTACTGCTGAAGATATGGTGGGACTAATAACAATACTTGCAGGAAACGAGAAAGCTGCGAAACTTGCTGAGACTGAAGAAATTGATTTTGCATATGCGTATGGTGATAAGATGCGTCTTCGAGGGAATGCATTCATTCAATCAGGAAATATTTCAATTGCCCTTCGAACGATTCAAAAAATTCGAACACTATCAGATCTGCGATTACCTGATGCGCTTATGCAATTTACACATGCGAAACAAGGTTTTTTCTTGGTAGTTGGTCCGGTTGGATCAGGAAAATCAACAACGCTTGCTGCGATGATTGATTCGATTAATACAGAACGCCGTGAACACATCATGACGATTGAACATCCAATTGAATATATTCATCCTGAAAAACAATCAATCATTGATCAGCGCGAAGTTGGTATCGATACAAAATCATTTCATGCAGCACTCGAATCAGCGTTCCGTGAAGACGTGAATGTTATCTTGGTTGGAGAAATGCAAAATCCTGAAACAATTGCAACAGCTGTTACGGCTGCGGAAACGGGACACTTAGTATTTTCAACACTTCATACAAATAGTGCCGCGCAAACGATTGATCGTATCATTGACTCGTTCCCACCGGAACAAGAAGATCAAGTTCGTATGCAATTATCTGCGACACTTCTTGGAATATTTTCACAACGACTCATTCCAAGTTTGAAAGGTGGACTTGTTCCCGCATACGAATTGTTGATCAATACCAATGCTGTTTCTAACTTGATTCGAGAAAAGCGAACACATGAAATTGATACAGTGATTGAAACAGGAACTGAACATGGAATGATTTCCATGAATCGATCATTAATTGAACTTGTTCGTTCGGGAGAAATTTCGATCGATGATGCTAAAAATTTCAGTACAAATCCATCAGGACTTGAAAATATGATGCAATAACTCTTGAACCAGCATAGTCTGGTTTTTTAGTTGCACTTTATTTAAAATCTCTTGTATAATGATTATATGAATTTTAATTATAAAGTCATTGACCAAGCAGGACGAGAAGTTTCTGGGCAAATTGATGCCGTGTCATCTGACTCGGCAATTTCATCGCTTCAACGTCGAGGATTTATTGTTGTGTCTGTAATCGCAGATACACAGAAAAATATTTTGCAAAAAAGTTTTTCATTTTTTGATAAAGTCCCCATGAAAGATGTTGTTGTGATGTCTCGACAATTATCGGCGTTGTTTGAAGCGCAGGTTTCTGCACTCAAGGCATTTACGCTCCTTGCTGCAAATACTCAAAATAAAATGCTTTCATATGCATTGACTGCAATTACTCAAGATATTCAAGGTGGAATTTCAATCTCGGCTGCCATGGAAAAACAACCGAATGCATTTTCTCATTTTTATATTGCCATGGTTCGTTCGGGTGAAGAATCTGGAAAGCTCACAGAAACATTTAGATATTTAGCTGATTATTTGGAGCGAGAATTTGAACTTGAATCTAAAACAAAAAATGCATTAATCTATCCCGCATTCGTAATTGTAACGTTCATCGTTGTGATTGTTCTTATGATGACAGCCGTCATTCCTAAGCTTTCGGCAATCCTGATTGAAACAGGGCAACAATTACCAATCTATACACGCGTAGTAATTGCCATCTCTGACTTCTTTGTTAATTATGGAATATTCATGCTGATCATTGTTATTGCTCTTGGCGCATATTTTACGTATTTAGCAGGGACTGATTCAGGAAAGCATCGTATTGATGGATGGAAAATTAATCTACCTCTTGTCGGGGGATTATATCGAAAACTTTATTTGTCGCGTATGGCTGATAATATGAACACAATGCTTTCGGCGGGTATTCCTGTACTCCGAGCTCTTGAAATTACAGGAGAAGTCGTTGATAATCGTGTTTATAAACAAATTTTAGATGATGCAGTAGCCGATGTTCGAGGAGGACAAACAATTTCAAATTCACTTGAAAAACATGAACCGATTCCAGCGATTATGGTTGCTATGGTTCGAGTAGGTGAAGAAACTGGATCACTTGGACAAATTCTCGCAACCCTTGCTAGATTTTATAAACGTGAAGTTGATAATGCTGTTGATACGCTCATCGGGCTTATCGAACCGGTTCTTATTGTGGGGCTCGGGGTTGGGGTAGGGTTTCTCCTTACGGCGATCTTGATTCCGATTTACAATATTGCAGGTGCCTTGTAAGAGGACTTGTCACGAGCTTGTCGAGTGATGTATAATTATTACGTTAATCATTAATTTATTCTTAT
>CAIQMU010000053.1 GCA_903873095.1 uncultured bacterium | reverse complement strand
CCCCTTCGACAAGCTCAGGGCAGGCAATCCAATCAGCGCAAGTACCTGCTGTTGCAATACTCGCACCACTTGATACGGTTGCGTATGATGCAAAAATTTTGCAATTGGCAAATAATCCTGTACCAAAAGTTGCAACTGACACCGGTACCAGCACACCCGCAACTACACCAGCCAAACCAGTTGTTACTAAACCATTATTGTGGCCAGTAAAAACCGTATATCCAGATGCTGGTGCACTATTACCGTTTAATCGCATCATCGCATTTTACGGAAACTTCTATTCAAAAAACATGGGAATTTTAGGGCAGTATCCAACCGATGTTGTGATCAGTAAACTAAACGCAGTCGTTGCACAATGGCAAACAGCCGACCCAAGTACCCCAGTCATTCCTGCAATTCACTACATCGCAGAAACTGCACAAAAAGATCCGGGGTCTGATGGGTTGCATGTCTTTCGTATGCCGGCTGATCAAATTCAAAAGGCAATCGATTTGGCAAACCAAGTTCACGGCATTGCATTTTTGGATCTGCAAATTGGAAAAAGTACCGTGACTAAAGAAGTAACCATCATTGCACCTTACTTGAAACTTCCCAATGTTGAACTTGGACTTGATCCTGAATTTGCGATGAAAAATGGAAAGAAACCCGGAACAGTCATTGGTACGATGGATGCATCTGAAATCAATCAAGCCATCGCAATTCTGTCACAAATTGTAACTGCAAATAATTTGCCGCCAAAAATACTTGTCATTCATCGGTTTACATTTGACATGGTGACGAATTACAAACAAATTACACCGACACCACAGGTTCAAGTTGTCATGGATATGGATGGATGGGGAACACCTTCACATAAAACAAAAACGTATCACGATGTTACGTATTCGCAACCTGTGCAGTTCACCGGATTTAAATTGTTTTACAAAAACGATTTGCAAAAACCTGACATGCGCATGATGACTCCGCAAGAAGTTTTGAAATTGCGCCCTATTCCAAGTTATATTCAGTATCAATAGACAACCTATTGCGAAACTTGATATAATGAACCCATGAAGAAAAACATTGGAACATTTGATCGAGTTGTTAGACTTGTTATTGGAATCATATTGTTTGTAATTGCATTTGTTATTTTAATTCCTGTGGTACTCAAAGTTATTTTAATTCTCTTTGGATTGTTTTGCTTGTACGAGGCATTGACTAGTTGGTGTGCGTTTTACCAATTAATTGGGAAAAATACGTGCCCTATACAGTAAAATAAATACGTAGTATAATGATTAGGTAGCCACCACGGCTACCTAATTACTTTAAATCTTATTATGATGTACGGACTATTTGGACTCGGAATATTATGGTTTGCTTTTCATGCCATCTGCTGGCTCTTGGTTGCATGGTTCCTTCTTTGGATTATTCGATCTATTTTTGGACATCGACACCATGGACGCGCTTATCGTCACTGGATGAACATGGACCGATCACATTCGATCATTCGTGAGCGCTATGCCAAGGGGGAAATCACCAAGGAAGAATTCGAAAAAATGACGCAAGATCTTGGATAGAACATTTGTGGATAAGCTAGCTTTTTCAGGGAATTCATGTATAATGATTCCATATGGCAAAACGATTATCACAAGACATCAAGAACAAAGCTTCGCATTCTACAAAAACCAAGAAGCGTCTCGCTATCAAGCACGCCGCTAAAAAGGTTCTCTTTGCAACAAAGAAGCGAAAGTCTACGTAGTTCTCAAAAAATCTCCACTTCAGTGGAGATTTTTTATTTTAGCAATCCCATCCCAACCTTCCCAAAGGGAAGGAGTCGAACACGAGTTCGGTTTCCCCTTCCCTTGGGGAACCCAGTAGGTCATTTTGAGAAATGAGGGGCTAGGGGATGGGATGTACTATTTATACTTTCGTACCACTCCTCGCACCACAGCAACAATCTCCATTCCGTTTTCAGGATAGATATTTTCAAAATTCTTGTTTGCGGGTTCGAGCCAGACACGATCTGGATTTTTCTTGTCTTGTCTGAAATATTTCATCGTAAATTCATCATCAACATTTGCGATGACAATTTGCCCGTCGCGTGCATGATTCGTCCGCTCGGCAATCACCAGGTCTCCATCAGCAATATGTGCATCGATCATCGAATCTCCATCAACAGTCATCAGGTATGTTTCTCCTCGTTTTCGAATGAGTAAATCATTTAAATCGACAGTGTCATCCAGTACTTCATCAGTAGGCGAGGGAAGTCCTGCCTTTACGGATCCAAGCATCGGAATTTCAGAAAACATATTTGTTGGAACCAATCTACCAAGCGAGTCTTTGGCGACAGATCCAGAATCGAGTAATTTTTGTACGAGACGATACACAGCATTTTTTGATTTGAAACCGAAAAGCTCCGCCATCTCGGAGTAACTCGGCATTCTCTTGTTATCAGCATGAAATGCAATTATTTTTTGAAGAGGATCGTTTTGCATAGATTACGCATATTCTCGATGAAACACTGATGACAGTTTATCAAAAAATCCTGGGTTGCGGTGCTTGCGCAATTTCGCAACAAGGAGTCGGTGCTGCCTGGCCTCGGCACGATACGTACGACCGATCATGATTTTACGATCAATGATCACATTGAGTCGCTTGATCTGATCTTGTAATGTTTGCATGTATTGCTGTTTAGACATAGATTTAAATGATAATTTGGTGTGTAATGCCATCTCGCGGTGGTATTAATAGTATAGGTGAACGTTCGTTCACATGCAACTACTTTGCGAGTATTTTCTTGTGGATAACTAAATAGAACATATAAGAATAATTAATCAAGAATATCTTGACATAAATTAATATAGTGCTATTCTATTTTTGCTAGGGTTATACTGACTTTAGTTCCCATCTGCGGACAGCAGATAAAAACGGGCTATCAGCCCATAAATTCTTTAACAATGAAATATGGTGATTTAACACTCGGAAGAATCGAAGCCATTGCAAACAAGCTTGGCGGTGAGAAAGGCATAGATCTTTTTCTTTCTGGAAAAACAATAGTCATTCCAGCTGAGAAAAAATTCAAGTATTTTGAAGTTTGGAAAAAAGTAACTCTTGGGGTGGATAATGCAAGTATTTATATCTTAAAACTTGCAATGGAATCTTTCCCTATAACTGTAAGTACTGATGCAAACTGGATGCTTTACCAAAGTAATATCAAACTCGAACGCAAACAAAAAGATCTTAATCTGTTTTTAGTAACACCAGAAGATCTCGGTTATGAAGAGAATGAAATTGTTTTTTATGACGATTTCTGTCTCAGGGCTTGGTCAAGATATGGTTTAAGGGTTTGCCCTGCTGAAGTAGCAGTAAAATTTGTCCTGCAACATGGCGATTGTTTCGAGGGTGGTTGGATACATATTGCAATGAAACCAATATCTAATCCAAAAATACATAATTCGCCGAAATACATTTTTAGAATATATCCAAGCAAAGGAAGAAAAAGACAACTAGAAGGATATAACAAAGACGGCCTGATATACAGACAAGACAAATTCATATTTTGCAGAGAAGAGTAATCCAAAGCCTATCTATTAATGGATAGGCTTTTTTATTTCAAAAATATAATATTCATGTATAATCTACCTCTATGATCACCAAAGACCAATTTATCGCTTCGATGTTGCACGAAACATCGGTTATCAAACATTTGTTTACAAAAATTCCTGACACCGCATTTGATTACAAACCAACCGAAGGACAGCGTTCAACACTTGAACTGCTCCAGTACTTGGCATTTGTCGGAACAACTGCAATCGATTTCTTTAATGGAAATGCATCTGCATTCGAAAACTTTGATGCAAAGAAACAAACTGTGACCCGAGAAAATTTTCTTGAAACGTTTACGGCAGAAGAAATGAAGATCAAGGAACTTCTTGATGCAATGACCGAAGAACAACTCATGGAGGAGGCAACTGCATTTGGAATGACAAGTCCTCGCGCACTTCACGTATTCAACATTTTAAAATGGCTTGTTGCGTACAAAATGCAACTCTTTCTATATATCAAGGCAAATGGCGTTACCGATATTGGAACAATCAACGTTTGGGGAGGAAAGGATGCCAACTAATCGCCTAAAGGGCGGTTTTTTGATAGAATAAAATTATGACTGATCAAAACAAGAAATCCGATGCTTATAGTGATTTTATAAAAGAGAAACATGAAAAGCTTTTTAACACCGAACAATCTATTATTGATTCTATTGTATTCAAAGTTACAAATTCAAAAATTTTATCACAAGAAAAAATAATGAAAGGTGAGGCAAATGAAGTTCATTCTATTGAAACAGAATCTGGTCAAAAAATTATTGTTCGAATTTCACATCATAAAAATCCTCGATTTAAACCAGAAAAATGGGCACTCGATGAATGTAGAAAAATAGGTATTCCTGTGCCGGAAGTTTTATTGATTGAAACATTTGAAATAAATGGAAAGAAGATCCAAATTTGCATCGAATCAAAACTTCCCGGAACTCCTTTAAAAGAATTACGAGATCAACTTTCTGATACAGAATTAAAAAATCTGTTGGGAAATGCTGGAGAAATTCTCTCTAGAATTAATTCCATACAAGTAGATGGATTTGGTGATCTCGATGAACATGGAAAAGGGGAGTATAAAACTCTCCAAGAAGTTTTGAGTTCTAACCATCTTGATGAAAATGAGATGTTAGAAATTGCCGAAAATGTTTCCTTGGATAAAGAAATTATTAAAAAAGCATTTCAAATAATTCGTGGTGCCAACCTCAGTACTATTACAAAACCTCGACTTCTTCATAACGATTTTGCACCTAAACACATTCTTGTTGAGGGAGATAAAATTACAGGTATTCTTGATTTTGAAACCGTTGAAGGCGGTGATCCGATTCGAGAATTTGCACGTTGGACATTCTTTTTTGGAGCATCATGGCCCATTGAATATTTAAAAGAAGGCTATACAGACAAAACGATTTTCACGAATGATTTTGATAATAAATTAATTCTTTGGAGAATTTACTTTGGACTATCAAGTTTAGATTATTATGTAAAAGAAGGTAATCAAGTTGGAATTAATATTTCAAAGGAACGACTTGAAAATGATATTGGTTCATTTATTACAGTTTAATATTTGATATATGAAACGCACCCCTACAGAAACATGGAACATCATATGGCCTGTGTTATCCAAAAAATACAAACGAACAAAAACATTTTTGGATCATAACAATACGTGGGAATTGTTGGTTGCTGTTATTTTGTCTGCGCAAATGACAGACGAAGGCGTGAATAAAATTTCGACTGCTTTATTCAAACGATTTCCAGCTCCTGAGGTTATGGCAAATGCCAAGATTTCAGAAATTACAAAATACGTCAAAAACGTAAACTATTTTAATGCCAAGGCGCGGTACTTGAAAAAAACTGCGGAAATTCTCGTGAACAATTTTCATGGACAAGTTCCGGACAATGCGGATGACCTAATGACACTTTCCGGTGTTGGACGAAAAACAGCGGTTGCAGTACTTGCCAATGGATTTGGAAAACATGTCGGCATTCCCGTTGACACACACGTCATTCGATTTGCAAAACGATTTGGATTATCGCATCATAGTGATGCAACAAAAATAGAACAAGATTTATTAAAAATAATCCCGAGGAAAAACTGGAACTTGGCGGGATATGCAATAAAAGAATATGGACGAAAGGAAGGCCGTGCGCGAGGGTATAAATCAGCAGAAGATCCGATTGCGGTAGCTTTAAAACAAGTATGATTAAGTGGGTATGGAGACGAGTGAGGGTTAGGAAGACGAGGAGAAAGGCGAGCGCCGTGACCAAACGCGACTATGAAATGATGAAGGAATCGGCGCGAGCGTTAGTGCACAGCAGATTAGAATTTTTTAATACTCATTACAAATTTGCATATAAAAAAGTATTCATCAAAAATACCACAACAAGATGGGGGAGTTGTTCAAGCCATGGAAATTTAAACTTCAATTATAAAATTGTAAAACTTCCGCCGGAACTTGCAGATTATTTAATCGTCCATGAAATGTGTCATTTACGCGAAATGAACCATGGATCAAGATTCTGGGCACTTGTTTCTGAAACAATTCCAAATTATGAATTGTTAAACAAGCAACTTAAAAAAATTCCACTTTCTTCTTGAAAATAATTTGTGGTATACTTTCTCAAGTAATGGCGCCATCAGTAACCCGCGCACGTTACGAATTACTATGGCAAAAGGAAACAATGCACAAGGAAAAGAAAAGAAGAAACCAAAGAAGGATAAGAAGAAATAAATCCGCAGCACACACCCCCTAACCCCCTCTAATAGAGGGGGCACCGGACATTACACATTATTTTAAATTTATAACTTATGCATCTCATTGCAATTATTGGACAGATTTTATTCGGAGGATTTTTTATTTGGAGTGGACTTAACCACTTCATCACCCTTGAAGGAACAGCAGGGTATGCAAAATCAAAGGGTGTACCTGGTGCAAAATTTGCAACAGCGTTTACAGGACTTATGCTTGCTGTTGGAGGTCTTTCACTTCTTACAGGATTTGGACTGCAGGTTGGTATCTGGCTCTTGATCATCTTTATGGTTGTTACAACATTCATGATTCATCCATTTTGGAAAGTATCTGATCCAACACATCGTGCAAATGAAACAGTTGCGTTTGCAAAAAACGCCGCGATCCTTGGCGCACTTCTCATGATCTTGGCGAAATAATTATGAAAATCCCTTTTCTTTACGAATAAGGGATTTTTTAATAGATTCATCACCACACCAACTATCCTTTTTCAAAAGAATAGTTGGTGTGGTGATAAAGAAATTATAAAGAGAAATTTCGACGTGGGGGAATAGTAGGCTATAATGTCCCAACATGACCCAAGCATCCGCACTCACAATTTTAAAAATGGGACACAATGTGTTTTTGACGGGTTCAGCAGGAGCCGGAAAAACATATGTTTTGAACGAATACATTCGTTATTTACAAGAACATGACGTCGATGTCGCCATCACCGCAAGTACCGGAATCGCCGCAACCCACATGGGTGGAATGACCATTCACGCATGGTCGGGAATCGGTATTCGAAATGAACTTTCCGATTGGGATATCGAAAGTATGGAAGAGAAAAAATATCTCTGGGATCGCTATGACAAGGCGCGCGTACTTGTCATTGATGAAATTTCAATGCTATCAGGAACCTTTTTAGACAACCTCGATCGAATCTGCAAAGCCTTCAAACGAAATTTCGACAAACCATTTGGTGGACTGCAAATTGTTTTGTGTGGAGACTTGTTTCAACTTCCTCCTATCACCAAAACACCCCTCCGCCCTGCGGGCACCTCCCCTTATAAAGGGGAGGATTCCGCGACAGATTTCGTCGTAAATTCAAACGCATGGAAAAAAAGTAATTTAGCCATGTGTTATCTAACAGAACAACACCGTCAAGACGACATTGCATTTTTAAATATCCTAAACGCAATCCGTGCAAATAATGTAACAGATGAACATCGCGAACTCCTTGAAACAAGGTTACGCGAATTTGACGCAGACGATTTTCAAAATGTCACCAAATTGTTTACTCACAACGCAAACGTCGACGAGATCAACGCGCACGAACTTGGAAATATTTCAGAGCCCGAAGAAACATTTTTAATGACCGACAAAGGTCGCGCAAACTTGATTGAAAACTTGAAAAAATCATGTCTCGCACCGCAAGTTTTAAAATTAAAACTTGGCGCACAGGTTATGTTCGTGAAAAATAATTTCGACGCGGGATACGTAAACGGAACCCGTGGTGAAGTCGTTGATTTCGATTCTGAAACCAATTATCCAATTGTAAAAACACTCGATGGAGACGAAATAACCGTCGAACCGGCAGATTGGTCCGTCGATGATGATGGAAAAGTACTCGCTTCAATCACACAAATACCGCTTCGTCATGCGTGGGCTATTACCGTGCACAAATCCCAAGGAATGAGCTTGGACGCTGCCGTAATTGATCTATCACGATCATTTGCATACGGAATGGGTTACGTTGCATTGTCACGCGTACGCAGACTCGACGGTGTGCACCTTGTAGGACTTGGTGAAAACGCACTCGCGGTTGATCCGCAAATTCTGAGCATAGATGCATCACTTCAAAAATTATCAGATCGAGCTGAATCACGCCTTGCAGAACTTGAGGAAAAAGATCTCAAAAAATCACAAGAAGAATTCTTGATCAGGTCAGGTGGAAAACTCGAGGCACGAAAACTCACCAAGAAAGAACTGAAACACAAGGGAATCAAAACAGCTAATTTTCAAGTAAGCTACGATTTAATCAAATCAGGAAAAAGTATTGATGCGGTTGCAAAGGAACTCGACTACACACCCGAAACCATTATCAATCACCTCGGCAGAGCAAAAGATTCAGGGCTTGCGATTGATTTTCCTCACATTAAAATTTCAAATGAAGATTTAGAAATTATTAAACAAGCCTACGAAGCAAAAAAAGATGAACCAAAAACCGAAGCTGGTGAAATAAAACTCGCACCAATCAAAACATACTTGTCAAAAAATGGTTATGATTTTGATTATAAAATGATTAAACTTGCACAACTGTTTTTATTTTAAAAGATACACTATAATAAACCCATATGATCGATCCAGAAAAAGCAGCCAAAGAATTTTTCGAGGTGCCTGCAGAGGCTCTTGAAAAAACCGTCGAGGTCCTCGAAGAAGGTGAACAGGCCATCGTCAATAAAAAACCTTTCAAAATGGCTGAGGAATATTTCAACACCCTCGGCCCAGGACTCATAACAGGCGCCGCTGATGACGACCCTTCGGGAATTGCAACCTATTCGCAAACAGGAGCTCAATATGGATTTCAACTTCTTTGGTTGTCTCTTTTCTCATTTCCATTTATGGCGGTGGTGCAGGAAATGTGTGCACGTATCGGAATGGTGACAGGACGAGGACTTGCCGCGAATATTCGCAGTCACTATTCACGAAAGATATTATTTTTCATTACTATTTTATTGTTCATTGCAAACACACTTAACATCGCAGCTGATCTTGGTGCCATGGCAGCCAGTACACGACTGATGTTTCCCGGAATTAACATACTTGTTTGCGTAACTCTTTTTGGTTTGCTTATTTTACTCCTTCAAATATTTACGACATACGCACGGTATTCAAAAATATTGAAATACCTAACACTCGCACTTTTGTCATATGTGTTTACAGCATTTGCCGTTCATCTTAATTGGGGGCAAGCTTTGCATAGCACGATCACACCATCGTTTACCTTTTCTAAAGACGAGATTTTCTTGCTCTGTGCGATTTTAGGTACAACAATTTCACCGTATCTCTTTTTCTGGCAAACATCACAAGAAGTCGAGGAGGAAATTCTCAAGGGTAACAGTACGGTTGAATTGCGAAAGAAAAGTGTCACATCCAAAGAACTTTCAAACATGCGCAAAGACACCTGGACCGGAATGTTTTTCTCAAATGCGATCATGTTCTTCATCATCGCTGCGTGTGCTGCAACACTTCATGCGCACGGAATTACGAATATTGCAACAGCCGATCAAGCAGCTGCAGCCATTCGTCCGTTTGGTGGAGAATTGACATATTTCTTCTTTGCGATTGGAATTATCGGAACGGGTCTTCTTGCAATTCCAACCATGGCAGGTTCCACTGCGTATGCAACTGCTGAAAGTTTTGGGTGGAAACACGGCCTTTATTTGAAACTCAAACAATCATATGCATTTTACGGTGTGATTGTTATTTCAATGATTGTGGGTGTTGTTGCAAATTATTTCCACCTTGATCCGATCAAGGGACTTATTTATTCAGCGATCGCAAACGGTCTTGTTGCACCGATTGTTCTTTTCTTTATTGTTAAGACAAGTTCAAACAAGGCTGTGATGGGCGAACATAAAAATCATAAACTCATTGCTGGGATAGGATGGTTTATTACAATTCTTATGACTCTTGCAGGAATTGCAGCAATTGCATCTATGTTCTTGTAATTTTTAAATTTAGTTTATGAAAACATTTACGGAAAAAGTTCGCGACGTTGTCAGAAAAATTCCAAAAGGGAAGGTTCTAACCTATGGACAAGTTGCAAGCAAAGCAGGCAGCCCAAATGCATCCCGCGCAGTAGGCACCATCATGGCACACAACTTTGACCCAAGTATTCCGTGTCATCGAGTAATTCGTTCTGATGGAAAAATAGGGAACTATAACCGAGGAGGAAGTTCTGCCAAGAGAAAACTGTTGGTAGAGGAAGGATATTTAGAAAAATAATTTGCACAAAAAAAACCACTTCATGATGAGGTGGTTTGTAGTTTGGTTTAATGTTTTTTAAAACCTGCTTTTGAATGATCTGTTTTAAAATAAGATTCTTGTAACTCAGCGACAAGGATGTGCGACCTTGCGTATAGCTGTTTTACTTGTGTCTGACTGATGTTTAAAACTTTTGAAAACTCATAGCAATTATCAAGTATAAATTTTCTAATTGGTAAACCATTAATTGCAGCCATTGCAATATAAAATTTTCCAAGCATCTCAAGATCAGTTTCATTTTCTTCTTTTTTAAGCGAAATCTCAACCATAGCTGGTGCAATAGGTGCAGGTTCGTTATAGAACGAAACAAATTGCGTACTTACAATTGAAATAAAGCAAACAAAAATTACATCATAATTTTTCAGAGCATAACTAAGAAGTGCAAAAATGAAAAACTGACCGATCAAAACATATTTTTGTTTTGATAAAAATTTTAAAAATGATTGATAGATCATACTTTTTAATTTAATTGTTTTAAAATAATATTTATGCTACATTAGCATTCTAATTAAGTTATGTCAAATGAACTCGGAACACTATCCATAGTCGCAACACCGATCGGTAACCTTGCCGATATGACATTTCGCGCAGTTGAAGTTTTGAAAAACGTTGATTGTATTTTATGCGAGGATACACGAACAACAGGGAAACTCCTTGCACATTATGGAATTAAAAATAAAACACAAAGTTACCACAGTCACACCAAACTCGCAAAACTTGATTTGTTTATCACCATGATTCGTGAAGGGAAAAACTTGGCACTTGTTTCTGATGCAGGAACGCCGTGCATTTCAGACCCAGGCGTTATGTTAGTTGCAAAACTCCGCGAGGAATTTGGAAATGATTTCAAGGTAATTGCAATTCCAGGCGCAAGTGCACTTGTTTCTGCATTATCAATCTCAGGACTTCCAGCCCACGAGTTTACATGGAAAGGATTCGTCCCTCACAAGAAAGGTCGCGAAACATTTTTCACCGATGTATCTGAAATTGAAACAACGGTTATTTTCTATGAATCCGTTCATCGATTTTTAAAAACACTTGAATCCCTTGCAGAAAAAATTCCAAATCGAAACATCTGCGTCGCGCGCGAACTCACCAAAATGTTCGAGGAAACCGTAAATGGAACAACATTTGAAGTATTGGAATATTTCCAAAACAACCCCGACAAAGTACGAGGAGAATTTGTGATTGTTGTAGGATCTAAGTAAGTACCCCCTCGCCCTACGGGCACTCCCCCTAAAAGGGGGAGACAGCTTCGTTCAGATTTCAAATTAAACATTAAACGAAGTTTGGCTCCCCTTTTAGGGGAGGTGGCACGAGGCTTTGCGAGTGCCGGAGGGGTACTTTTCTTGCGTCACAAAAAATACCCTGTACAATAAGGGCACTATGCCGCGCATTTCACTTTTTTCACCACTCGTTATCGGACTTACCATACTTGTACTTGGAGCAGGAACATTTTTAGTTGTTCATAAAATCCACACAGACCATGCACGCGCACTTGCTGTTATATCAGCACAAGAATCCGTTGCGACACCACAAGCAACAACACCTGCGATTACACAGCCCGTTGCAGCACATCTCGCAACACCACCCGTTGTTAAGGCTTTGTACATGACAAGCTGGATCGCAAGTTCACCAAAACTCCGCCAACATGTTCTTGATCTCGTAAATACAACCGAGGTAAATGCTGTCGTCCTCGACATCAAAGACGAAACCGGTCATCCATCGTTTACTATTTCAGATCCCGTAATCGCAGACACAAAATCTCCCGAAAACAGAATTCGCGATATTGCATCATTCATCCAAGAAATGCACGCAAAAAATATTTATGTCATTGGACGTATTGTCGTCTTCAAAGATGGATATCTAACAAATACAGAACCTACGTGGACACTCACCAAAAAATCAGACGGAACACCTTGGCATGACCCAAAGGGAAGTGCCTATCTCGATCCTGCAAACCAACACGTGTGGGATTACACAACAGCACTTGCAGTTGATGCATACAACACCGGATTCGACGAAATCAATTTCGATTACATTCGCTATCCGTCAGATGGAAACTTGAAAGATCTCAATTACAATTTACAACCAAACGAAACGCGTGCTGATGTACTCGCACATTTCTTTGATTACTTATCGACACACATCAAACAAGCAGGTACCATTCCAATTTCTGCAGATGTATTTGGCCAAACAACAACCGAAACAGGAGACATGGGAATAGGGCAAGTATTCGATCGCGATATTCAATATTTTGATTACATCGATCCGATGATTTATCCATCACACTACGAACATGATACCTACGGATTAAAAAATCCAACCGCAAACCCTTATCAGCTTGTCATTGCGGCACTCAAAGGTGCAAAAAATAAAATAGACAAGATTCAAGCAGATCCGAATGTTTCAGCTGATATCAAAGCAAAAATAGTTTATTCAAAAGTTCGTCCTTGGCTTCAAGATTTTTCAATCAATCATGTTATCTACACACCAGAAATGATTGATGCTCAAATGAAGGTTGAATACGACTCGGGACTCGCATCATGGCTCATGTGGGACCCGTCAAATAAATACACTGCGAGCGCATACTCGTCAAGTAACTAAAACTACCCTTAGGGTGGTTTTTTTGATATACTCGACACACTATGAATTACGGACTTTCAATTATCGTGTTATCAATTCTTGATATTCTTGTTATGTTCTCAGGACTTCCAACGGGATGGAAAAAGGTATTTATCCTCGTCTTTTCATTATTCCTCCTCCTTGCAGGGTGGATGATTCGTACTGTAGAACAACGTAAAAAACTTCGTGCAAAAATGCGCGCCGAATCAATCGAAGAATCGTTTTCACCAGAACTTGAATCTGTTGCACACACTATCGCGCATGATGTCAGCGCAAATGTTGAGTATGAGGTTCAAGAAATTACTGAAACCCCCGAAGCTCTTCACCATCACGAACAAGAAGAAACTCTTTTTGAATAATTATTATGATGAATCCTACTAAATATAAAAAAATAATACGAGTGGTAGGACT
>CAIQMU010000052.1 GCA_903873095.1 uncultured bacterium | reverse complement strand
CAAACCCGGTGTGGAGGTTGATATTTTCTTCAATGGAAAATGGTTCGAGGTATTAGGTGCAGGGATGGTACATCCGAGCGTCCTTGAAGCTACAGGAATTGATTCAAAAAAATATTCTGGCTTTGCCTTTGGAATGGGAATTGATCGAATTGCGATGATTAAATTCAACGTTCCGGATATTCGATTGTTTTATCAAGGAGATGTGCGATTGAATCAGTTTTAAATTCTATGTTTCCTAATTTTACAGAATATTTAAAAAAATTTGATGCACTTGGACTGAATCCTGATGAATGCATGCTTACAGGTGGAGCTGTTATGGCTGTGCATGGTCTTCGTGATTGTAAAGATTTAGATGTATTTATAACAAATTCTTTATGGGAAAAGTTGAAACAAGAATATCCCGAAGGAGTTAAAACATTTCCAGGCTATGATTCATTATTTATAAATGATATCGAATTTTTATCTAACTTTAGAGAAGAAAACCCTTGGACTGTAGAGCAACAATTTCAAGAAGCAGATGTGATCAACGGAAGAAAATACCAAACTTTGGAAAAAATAAAGTTTTTTAAAAAACGAGTGGGACGAGAAAAAGATTTGAAAGATATTGAACTAATAGAAAATTATGAAAATCAGTTATAACTGGCTACAAACCTATATCGAAGAAAAGCTTCCTGAACCAGAAGTATTAGCCGAGAAAATTATTTTCGGTGCTTTTGAGGTGGAAGATGTCGAGTGTCTCCCCCTTTTAGGGGGAGTGGCCGAAGGCCGAGGGGGTACTGATACTGTTTTCGAAATAAAAGTTTTACCTGATCGTGCACATGACTGCTTGTCACACTACGGAATTGCGCGTGAAGTGTGCGGATTACTTGGGCTGACATTAAAACCTCTGACGTTCAAAAATCATGAATCCGTTGAAGGTGATGTTCAGGTAACCATTGAAACAGATATGTGTCGTCGTTACATCGGACGAAAGGTTTTTGGTGTTACTGTTGGACCTTCACCGGCTTGGCTCGTAGAACGACTCGAATCAATCGAGCAACGTTCAATAAATAATATTGTTGATGCAACAAACTACATCATGTTCGGACTCGGTCAGCCGATTCATGCGTTTGATTATGACAAAGTTTCAAATGGAAAAATAATTATTCGAAACGCAACCGAAGGAGAACAGATCACAACACTCGACGGAAAAGAAATTACTCTTTCAGCAACAGATGCAGTAATTGCCGATTCAGAAAAAGTCCTTGCAATTGCAGGTGTAAAAGGTGGAAATGCAGCTGAGGTTACAACGGAAACAAAAAGCATCATCATCGAGGTTGCCAACTTCGATCCTATTTCCGTGCGAAAAACAGCCCGAAAACTTGGCATTTTAACCGATTCTGCAAAAAGATTTGAAAATGAACTGACACCGCATTTAGCAGGAACGGTGATTCACATCATCACTGATTTGATTTGCGAACTTGCAGGTGGGCAACCATGCGATCCGATTGATGACTACAAACAAGTAGCCGTACAAAACACGATTATTTTTTCATCTGATTACATCAACAATATTTTAGGAACAGATATTGCACGAGAAGAAATTAAAACCATTTTAAATAATTATGGGTATAACTTCGAGGAAGAAGATGAATTGTTCAAAGTATTAATTCCATATGAACGACTTGATTTGATTGGACCGCACGACATGGTCGAGGAAATCGGGCGTGCATACGGATACGAAAAAATTATACCCGTACTTCCAAATCTTGATTTCAAACCGACTCGTCATGAAACATTTGATACAATTTCTGCAATTAAACTTGATTTGATTTCAAAGGGATACAACGAGGTGATGACGTATTCGTTTACAAAAAAAGGAGATTTCGAGGTTGCGCGCGGCCCGGTTGGAAAATCAGCACTGCGAACAAATCTTTCAGATGCACTCAAATCTTCATATGAACTCAACAAGCAGAATGCTGATCTCCTTGGAATTTCTGAGATGAAAATTTTTGAGGTTGGAACAGTATTTCCAAAAACTGGCGAGGTTGTTCATGTTGCGTTTGCAGATAAAAAGGGGATTAGTGAAATGACACTTGATGAGTATGTGGAGCGGAATGCTCCCCTTGCTAAGGGGAGCTGGCACGAGGCCCTGCGAGTGACTGAGGGGTCTGGAGCGGGTGAGGTTTTTGTGATGTGGTCAGAATATCCTTTCATTACTCGCGACATTGCACTCTGGATTCCATCAGAAACAAATCCTGATGAGGTCCTTGAAATTTTGAAATCAAACGGAACAAGTTTACTAGCACGGGAACCAAAACTGTTCGATACATTCTCAAAAGATGGAAAAACATCTGTCGCATTCCGACTTGTCTTTCAATCGTTCGAGCGAACACTCATGAATGAAGAAGTAGACAAGGTTATGGAGGTTGTTTATGAAAAAGTAAAAGAAAAAGGTTGGGAGGTGAGATAGTTCAAATCTATTGCAAAAAGTACCACGACGTGGTATTTTTGCCACAACTAAAACTTAAATCATGACCAATAAACTTGATCATATTTACAACATTCTTTCCGATAAATTTTCAAAATATCCCGAAGCTGGAGAAAATAGGTTTATTTTGACGAACAAAAAACAGGATTTAAAACTTGAATTATTTTTCGAGAACGGATCTCTCAGAGGTATTGTTACAGGATCTGGATTTACCATCGCCTCTGTGCCTGCAACATACGCAGTCGCAGCTTATAAAAAGAGAGTGGTAGAAAATCCTTAAATATCATGCCAAGCAATGAATAGCTTGGCATTTTACTTGCAAAAAGTAGTGAGACGTGGTATTTTTTGATAAATCAAATTAAAAAAAATAATATGGAAGCAAGAAAAGAAAATGCGTTGTTCATGCGTGCAAGGATCTTTATCGCAGCCCACTCAGACAACATTTCATTCGTGTGGAAAAAATGTGCTGATGGACGTTACAGGTTTGCATTCTTTACAGGATGCCTCGAAGAAAAAAATCTAAAACCTTATTCTGTTTTACTCATGAGCGACGCTATCGTAGAAAAAGGTTACGCCAGCAAGAGAAAAATGAAAGAGGGATTCGTAGATTTTTTAAAAATGTGTAAAACCTCTTTCGAGTGTGGAGCATCTAAAGAACTTCTTTTGGAAGCGTCTCAACATCGTCAAAGACCCTTTCTGTCAAATGAATTAATTCAAAGGTTGGCAAAAAAATTCAAACCTGTTCACGAAAGTAGCTTTATCGACAATTCAATTTCAGTTCGTTTTTGGTCAAGCAAATTTCCAAAATGGTTAGAACTTTTTTCGAGCAGTGTTGATGCCTCATATAATCTTTTGGAAGAAGCAAGGAAGTCTGGTTTCTATCTCTAATAATCTCATTGATCCTCCTTACTAGGAGGATTTTTCTTTGGTAAATAACAGACTTGCAAAAAATCTGCAAATAGTGTACAGTTTCTCCACTATGACAACACTTTCAGCCACAACTCGAAACGCCGGAACTTCTGAGGCACTTCGCGCAGAAGGAAAAATCCCAGCCGTTATTTACGGAAAAGGAGTAAAAGAAACCCTTTCAATTGCAATCGACCGTGAATCGTTCAAGAAAGCTTGGGCTGCAGCCGGTTCTTCAACTGCTGTAACCATCACAGGCCTTGATCATGATCACGATGTCATCATCCATGACTTCCAGATCGATCCTGCAACCGACATGGTTATCCACGCAGACCTCCTCGCGCTCGACAAGAATACAAAGGTATCAGTAGAAGTAGAGCTTGAATTCATCGGAACATCACCTGCTGTTAAATCAGGTCTTGGAATCCTTGAAAAAGTTCTTCACAATGTCGAAGTTGAAGCCCTTCCAAAAAATCTTCCAAAATCAATCGAGGTTTCAATCGATGGACTTGAGGAGGTTGGATCAGCTATTCACATCAAAGACTTGAACCTTCCAAGTGGAGTTGAACTCAAGGGACATGATGACGAAGATACAGTTGCTGTTATTTCTGCAATCAAAGAAGAGAAAGAAGAAGATTCTACTCCAATTGATTTCTCTGCAATCGAAGTTTCAGATCAAAAAGGTAAGAAGGAAGAAGAAGCTCCTGCTGCCGAATAATCCACAAAAAACTACCCACGAGGGTAGTTTTTTGATATACTTTTGGAACTTCACCCCCGCAACCACCCCTCCGCCCTGCGGGCACCTCCCCTTATCAAGGGGAGGATTCGAACACTACCCATGCATAAAAAATTTTTCTCTGTTGTTTTAATAGTCTCCATGATCGCATCAAGTTTATTGATTGCGCCTTTTCGTGCACTTGCAGCATGTTCTGATTTTGATCCGAATCAAACATATCCTCATGATCAACTTGTACAATATCTGGCGCAGTGTAATGCCGAGGCAGCACAAACCCAAGCAGAACTCGCCGATCAGCAATCAAAATCTTCAACACTTAAAAGTGATGTTGATCTTTTATCATCACTTATTGCCAAAGCAAAAAAACAAATTAATATCAAAGATCAAATCATTAAACAACTTGGTAATCAGATTGGGCAAAAACAACAAACAATCGAAACACTCACTGAAAAAATTGGGCGCGAAAACGATTCACTTGCTCAAATCTTGCGCAAAAAAAACGAGATCGACACGATGACACTTACAGAAATGTTGTTATCCAATAATCACATTTCAGATTTCTTTTTGGATGCTGATAATTTTGAAACAGTAAACAAATCGCTTCAAGAATCATTGAATGTGGTTCAGGGCACAAAACAAGAAACAACAACTGAAAAGGCAGCGCTCCAAACACAACAAACAGAGCAATCAACTCTTCGAAATCAAATTGCTGCACAAAAAGCACAGACCCAAGCTCAGCAAGATATTAAAAATCAACTTCTCGCATCAAGTAAAGCACAAGAGCAAACATACGCATCAATCTTGGCACAGAAACAAGCTCAAGCTGCGAAAATTTCTGCAGCATTGTTTAAATTTGCCGGAGGATCTAAAGCAATTCCGTTTGGTGATGCATATCAATATGCCAAGGTTGCATCAAATATTACCGGCGTACGCCCTGCGTTTATTCTTGCCATCTTGAAACAAGAATCAAATTTGGGAACTGATCAAGGAGGATGTTATGTAACTGATCTTTCGACGGGAGCAGGAAGCAAAGCATCAACTGGCGTTAGTATTGCAAGTGTTATGAAGGCTCCGCGTGATACGGTTCCGTATCAGAAAATTCTTTCAGCATTGGGTCTCACGATTGCAAATACTCAAGTTTCTTGTCCAGAAAAAGTAAACGGTGCGTATATGGGTTACGGAGGTGCTATGGGTCCAACACAGTTCATTCCATCAACATGGATTATGTATGCTGACCGTATCGCAAAATCACTTAATGAAACAGCTTCGAATCCATGGGATCCACAAGATGCAGTTATGGCAACAGCGCTCTATATGGAAGATTTGGGCGCAAGTAGTCCATCTCAGGAACGCACAGCGGCTTGTGAATACTATTCAGGCCATAAATGTACTGGCTATGCCTCGTCCTATGGAAATTCGGTAATTAAAATTGAGGCTTCAATTCAGGCTGATATTAACGTGATTGATGGGGCAGGAGGATAACCTCACCCGGTTTCCTTACGGAAACCACCCTCTCCTGGAAGGAGAGGGTTACTACCCACTTGCATATCTTGGAAAATATGATAGGATAAAACAACTATGAAAACCGATATTCATCACCCTAATTACCGAATGGTTATCTTCCGAGACATCTCTTCCGGAGCCGAATTTTTGATCGGTTCAACCGCAGAATCAAAAGAAACTGCTAAATGGACAGACGGCAAGGAATATCCTCTCGTTGTTGTAGAAATTTCAAGTCAGTCACACCCGTTTTACACAGGTCAGGACAAGCAATTGGATACTGCCGGACGAGCTGAAAAATTCAAGGCTCGCGCTGCAAAGAAAGTTGCGAAGAAATAAAAAGACCTCACCCCGCTCCTTCGGAGCGACCCTCTCCTGTTCCAGGAGAGGGTGGTCGCCGTTAGGCGACCGGGTGAGGTTTGCAGTTGCATTATTATGAACATCGACGAACTCAAAAAGAATCCTCGAACACATTATCTAGCCTTGGAGCTGGAGCGTTTAAGTGCTCGAGAACTTGAAACAACATCACTTGCCAACGAAGAAGGCATGGCTGAACTTGCAGCAGAAGAACTGAAAGCAATTTCAGCAGAACGTGACGTTGTTGAACTTCAAATCAAAGATATTTTGGACAAGGAACGTGAAGAGGAAGAATTTCCCAATGAACTTGTTCTTGAAATTCGCGCAGGTGCAGGAGGAGACGAAGCGGCACTCTTTGCGGCAAACTTGGCAGAAATGTATGAACGGTATGTTGAAAAAATGGGATGGTCATGGAAAAAAATCGACGCAAGTGAAAATGATTTAGGTGGATACAAAGATGTATCGTTTGAAATTAAAGGACGTGATTGTTTCAAGTTAATGCAATTTGAAACAGGTGTACACCGCGTACAACGCATTCCCGCAACAGAAAAACAGGGACGTATTCACACATCAACAGCATCAGTTGCCATCATGCCTATTCGTCAGAAGTTTACTGTCGAACTTAATCCGGCAGATTTGGAATTTGAAACATCACGCGCTGGTGGCGCGGGAGGACAAAACGTAAACAAAGTTGAATCTGCCGTTCGTGTCATTCACAAACCGACAGGAATTTCATTCAGGTCAACCGTTGAACGTTCACAACTTGCAAACAAGGAACGAGTTCTCGCGTTGCTCAAATCAAAACTGCAACAGATCCGAGATGAAGCAGAAGCCGCAAAAGACGACGCTTCGCGAAAGGGACAGATTGGTTCAGGAGATCGATCAGAAAAAATCAGAACATATAACTATCCGCAAGACCGCATTACTGATCACCGCATCAAACAATCATGGTCAAACATTCCGGGCTTTATGGCAGGAAATATCGACAAGATGATTGCCGCACTTGCAGCAGGTGAGACGGGGGATAGTGATGAGGAATAAAAGTGTAATAAAAAATCGCTCAATGATGTTGGGCGATTTTGCTTGTTAAAGCATTAATGTATCCTTTTGCCATTCCAGTATTCTTGGCACTAGTGTTTTATGTACGATGATTGTTTCGTGCTGTTCCATATTCTCACGCTTGGTGTGAATGAAAAACTTTGATACCTCGAGACGCTTTTGACTGTTTACGATCATGGGCACAAAACCTAACTTGGCAGAGATGCCGATGCATGGCGCGGAATCCCAAACAGTAGTTTTACCGGCTTTGAGTGCCAGCATGCCGTATTGACCCTTCCACAGTTTTGCGAAACTGATACCTATGCTGCCACCCACATTTTCAGCCTTGAGGAAAAAGTTCTCTCTATCTAGCCCGTTTTCATTTACAAGTTTTCTGATGATGGAAGAGAAATCATACAACGGTTCCCGTAAGAGAGCGAACGTTTCTGACGGGTTCATTTCCTTGTCGAACTGAAGAACGCGAGATAAATCTGTATCTCTGTCCAGCAGGTGTACACGAGGAGAATCAGGTCGAGTATAGTACATCTCACCAGTCATCGGATCACCGATACAAACACCAATCACGGTTGCTACACCATTGATCTCATGAATAAATGAGATCATACTCGAATAACTGTCTGATTGTTTTCTAATGAAAGCCTTTGTTCCATCGAGTGGATCAAGTGAGAAAAAGAATTTATGAATGGATCCATCCGTATGATGAAGCTCTTTCGCATCTTTAAACAGTTTGTTTTCTTCGGCAATAATGCCAAAATCTGGGAAATTTCTCCCTAGAAAATCGAGGGCAATGTATTGTGCATCTGTATCAGCACTACTAACATAGTCATCGCCTAGTTTGTAGTCAACAATCTTTCCTTCAAAGGTAAAGTCTAGGCGCTGCCTATGAATGGTTGAACACATCCGACGCACAACCTCTCTCATGATGACTCCGATATTGTGCGAGTTTATCGGTTGAAAAAATTGGGTTTGTTTTACTGCCATGGTTTCTTAAATTTTGTTGTTTAGAATGATTTAATTTCATCATACTCAGAATTACCAAGGTGTCAACCATATGGGGGAAGTTGCATTTTGTTGTAATTTTTGTTATAGTTTCGGGGCTCATTTTTAAATTTGCGCGTGTAGCTCAGTTGGTAGAGCATTCGACTGATACTCGAAAGGTCCTTGGTTCGACCCCAAGCACGCGCACTGCTTCGCAAAAAACTCTGCTTCGGCAGAGTTTTTTGCGAAGCAGTCCTGCGTAGCTTTAGCGGAGCAGGGCCAACATTTAACGTTTTTGCTTCGCAGTGCACGGCACCTATGTTATAATACATATCTATGAACACATCATTTTCATTTAACGCGATGATTTCGTCTGGATATGCGACGTTTAAAAAGAATTGGAAATTTATCATTTTAGCGGGACTTGCAACCGTTGTTATTGAAATAATCCTCAAAATATTACAACGAGGAGTTCAGGGTCATGCCATCGCCGAGATATTCGGAGCCATTGTTTCAGTGATTATCTCAATCTTGATCGGACTTGGTTGGTGCAAAGTACTCCTTTCACTGAATCGAACAGGAACAGCAACCTGGTCGACATTTGAAACAGACAGTGCAACATGGCTTCGCGCAATCAAGGTATTTGTTTGGTACGTCTTGCGATTCGCATATTTCTTCGTCATTTCTGTTCTGCCATTTCTCATTGTCGCACTCATTGGATACTTAACACACGTTCATGTTGTTGTCGTCATCGGAGGAGTCCTTGCATATGCCACATTCCTCGTCAGTGCTATTTATGTAGCGCTTCGTTATCAATTTATGTACTATGTTGCACTTGATAATCCAGGACTCAGATCAAAAGCTATTTTCAAGAAAGCAGGCGAACTAACCAAAGGAAATTTGCTCCAACTTCTTGGATTTGGAATCGTCCTTGGATTTTATAACCTTCTTGGACTTATCTGTTTAGTTGTCGGACTTGCTGTCACCGTTCCAGTCTCAAAACTCGCTCATGCAAAAGTTTATGATTTCTTGAAAGAGAAAGTGTCTCATCAAAACTAATTCATTAAAAAATCCCACAAATATTTGTGGGATTTTTGCATTTTTATCCAGTTGCAATTCTTACAAGACTGACAATGTGTTCAAGTTTTTGTTCGAAATCAGTGAAAATTTCAGCTAGGATGCTTCGCTGGTATGTGTTGGTTTCTGGATTTGGATCAGAGGCTTTCATTTCAATGAAAATTTGATTTCCAGTCTTAATTTCTTGAAAAACGTCTTCTTTGTTTAATTTTACTTTTTGTGAAGCATTAATATTTGTAAGGCCTGTAGCGAAAATTATGACGACCTGATCCATGTTAATGAAATTTCTATTGAAGATCTTTTGCTGAATTCTTATAGAAATATCATCCTGCACAACCTTTGCAAAAGGAAAACACGAGTAGATTATTATTTTTATCATTTTGTTATAATTTTATTTGAGTTAAAACTATCACAATAATATTAACAAGTCAAGTAATCCCTTGAAATCATTACAGATTCTGCTATAATCTCAACCTACTTATGCAAATCCCATTCGAAACAAAACCACAAATCAAAGATTGGGATTTTGTTGTGTTACTTTTTTACAAGTACGTACACATCGAAAACCCTACCCAGTTTATGAACGAACAACGCACATTGTGCGAGAAACTTGGAATAAAGGGCCGGTTTATTGTCGCCCATGAAGGACTAAACGGAACATGTGAAGGAACGCCCGAAGCTGCAAATGAATATATCAAGACAATCACAAGTGATCCACGATTCGCTGATATGCACATCAAATACAGCCGTGGAACAGGAACCTCATTTCCAAAATTAAAAATAAAAGTTCGCCCAGAAATTGTTTCACTTGGGCTTGATGAACATGATGTTGATCCAAACCAGATTACAGGAACTCATCTAAAACCCGAGGAATTACATAAATGGTTTGAAAATGGAGAAGAATTTGAAATTATTGATATGCGCAATGACTACGAACATGCTGTTGGTCATTTCCCAAATTCAATTTTGCCAAAATTAAAAAACTTCAGGGATCTACCAAAAGAACTTCCTAACCTTGAACACTTGAAAGATAAAAAAGTTCTCACGGTGTGTACCGGCGGTGTCCGATGTGAAAAGGCAAGTGGCTATTTGAAATCCCAAGGATTTAAAGATGTGTACCAACTCGATGGTGGAATGGTTTCATATATGGAACAATTTCCAGGGAAAAATTTCAACGGTGCCATGTATTCATTTGATGGACGAAACGTTATTGATTATGATGGGCAGTCGCACGAAATTATTGGTACGTGTAAACGATGTGGAAATAAAACAGAAAATTACGTCGACTGTAAAAATGAATCATGTCATGGGCAATTCTTGTATTGCAAAGATTGTTTGAACAAGTATGGCAAGATGTACTGCAAAGATCGCTGTTATGGACATCTCGGATTTATTGGAAAAATCCTCAACCGAATCCTGTTAAAACGATGATCCACAGATTGCTTGTATCCCAACCATATAAGAGTATACTAAGAATGCAGAAAGGCCGAAGTTTATTAGCATTAATTACGTTACGTTTATATGCTCATTACGATTGGTATTATTCTCTTGATTCTTTGGTTACTCGGTATTATTGGTGTGTATACCCTTGGTTGGTATATTCACATTCTCCTTGTTGTTGCGATTATTTTGTTCATTATCAAGCTCGTTAAAAAAGCCTAGATACCCTGATCGATTTATCATAAGACCCCAGAAACACCGGAATCGGTGTTTTTTGGTGTAACTAAAAGATAAAGAAAAAATAAAGAAATTATCAAGTGTGATTTGAAAGAAAAAATGAATATGATATCCTGTGTACATGAATACGACACGTTCAAAAAATAAATACAAACGAACTTTTTCAAACCATTACAACACAACGGTTTCTTCTTTTGAAAAACATTACCGAGTCAAACTTGGTGTCGACGGGACTATGAAACTTGGTGATTATTTTAAAATAAAAGGTTATCCATCGCTGGCAAAAATGCTTCAAGATTAACAATTACATTCTATGATGAATTCGCGTTTTTCCTTTGTCCAAAATAATATTCTTCGCCAGAATATGGACGAGACTTTTGATCATATTATGGCACTAATACCATTTACAGAATCATCAAGTTACAATTCTGCCGCAAAAAGTTCTTTCAGAAAAACGATTATTATTTATACAGCATCGATTGTGGAGGCTTTGCTTTTTCATCTTCTTGAAAAGAAAGTATCCGAACATGAACTTGTAACGAATACTTGGGAATTAAAAAATAAAAAAGTTCTCCATATAATAAGCAATGACCATCAAATCGTTGCGGGTGATTATAAAAAGATACAGCATAGTATTGACAAGGAAAAGCTTAATCTTGGACAAATTTCTACATTTTTAAAATCAAAACAGCTTATCAAAAAATCACTTTTTAAAGAGATTGATGAAATTAGAATTATGCGAAATGACCAACATATCGGATCACATCAAAAAGTAAAATCTTATTCTAAACAGGAACTGGATAGGGCATTTTCTATTGCGAGCAGCGTCAGGGTTTTTGTTATGCAAAATATATAAATATCCTTTTAATTTCAATCAAAATATGATATGATTTCCGTTCATGTCAAGAAATGAAGTAATCGTCCGTTTTGACGGCGTATCATTTGAATATAACGCAAACAAACCCATTTTAGATGAGGTTTCGTTTTCATTGCGTAAAGGTGCAAAAATCACCATCATGGGGCAAAACGGGGCAGGGAAATCAACATTGTTTGGTTTGATCACGGGAACACTCGAACCTGTCGAAGGTGAAATCTATATCGACAAGGGATCAACGATCGCAATCGCTCGTCAGGTTATTCCACGCGATCAACTTGAACTCACTGTTTCAGAATTTTTTCAGAAATGTTTTTCTCAAAAAGTTTATGACATTGATCCAAAAATAGACGCAGTGCTTGACGTTGTGGGGCTCCACGCACCACACGATCGCATCATTAAATCATTTTCAGGTGGCCAACAAGCGCGACTCTTACTTGCATCTGCGTTGATTCAAAATCCTGATATCTTACTTCTTGATGAACCAACAAACAACTTGGACCATGCAGGAATCGATCATCTCACAGAATTTTTGAAAGCGTACAAGAAAACCGTTGTCGTCATTTCCCACGATGCAGACTTCCTCAATTCCTTTACCGAAGGCGTCCTTTACTTGGATATTTATACTCGAAAAATTGAACAATACGTCGGAAACTATTCAAACGTACTCAAGGATATTACTGCGCGTGTTGAACGCGAAAACATGAAAAACGCACAGCTTGAAAAACAAATTCAAGCCAAGAAAGAAAAAGCCAACATGTTCGCCTTCAAAGGAGGACAGATGCGATTGGTTGCAAAACGAATGCGTGAAATGGCCGAGGAGCTCGAAGAAGACATTGTTGATGTTCGCAAAGAAGACAAAACGATTCGTGCATTCACCATTCCAGCTCAAGAAAATATCGGTGGAAATGTTGTAACAATTACTGATCTTTCAATTTTAGATCCACACACCCACAAACCAAAACACAAAAAAGTAAACGTCATCGTCAAGAAAAATCAACACTTGTTGCTCAAGGGTCCAAATGGTATTGGAAAATCAACCCTTCTTGAACGTCTCGCAAAAAACGAAACCGAAGGTGCTGTCATCATGTCAGGTATTCGCATTGGATATTACCGACAAGATTTCTCAACTCTTGATTTTAATCAAACTCCACGCGAAGCGTTGTCAAAAATTACGATCGCAGTAGAAGGAAAACTCGACGAGGAACACATGCGAGCAGTTGCGGCGAGTTTCTTGATTACAGGCGAAATCATTAACACCAAAATTGGCGCATTATCCGAAGGGCAAAAAGGTCTTGTTGCCTTTGCAAGTCTTGTACTGTTAAAACCAGGACTTCTTATTTTGGACGAACCAACGAACCATATTAACTTCCGACATATTCCCGTTATTGCAGAAGCTTTGAATAAATATTCAGGTGCAATGATCATGGTATCGCACGTTCCGGATTTCGTCGAAAAAATTCGCATTGACGAGACACTTGATCTTGGGAAATAATCTATAATAGATTTATGAACTATGATGTCGTAGTTATTGGCGGGGGAGCATCAGGAATGTTTGCAGCTGCAATTGCGTCTTCGTGTGGAAAAAATGTTTTGATTCTTGAAAAGAATAAGGAACTTGGCAAGAAATTAAAAATT
>CAIQMU010000051.1 GCA_903873095.1 uncultured bacterium | reverse complement strand
ACAATGAGGATGTTGGCTTAGAAGCAGCCATCATTTAAAGAAAGCGTAACAGCTCACTCATCAAGAGATTTGGCGCCGCAAATGATCGGGGTTAAACATGATACCGAAGTTGAGGGCTTGCAATTTATTGCAAGCGGTAGGAGAGTATTCCAATCTGCGATGAAGCGGAAGGCGTGAGCCACCGTGGAGCGTTTGGAAGTAAGAATGTTGGCACAAGTAACCACATGACACGTTAAATCCGTGTCCGCCGAAATGTCAAGGATTCCTGTTCAATGTCAATCAGAGCAGGGTTAGTCGGGCCTAAGCGAATGGCGATAGCCGCACGCGATGGACACATGGTTAATATTCCATGACTTCAAATATGGCGATGGAGGGACGGAGAATACAAGTTGATGCGCCTTATTGGATTGGCGTTGTTGCGTTCAGGTTCGTATCTTAGGAAAATCCGGGATACACAAGAACCGTGACGAGACTAAATGTTTGGCTTCGGCCTTGCAAATATCAGCGAAGAGTCTTCCGAGAAAATCTTCTAGCATTCAACATATTTGAAACCGTACCTAAAACCGAAACAGGTGACAAGGTCGAGAAGACCAAGGCGAACGAGCGAGAGATCCTCAAGGAACTCGGCAAAAAAGCATCCGTAACTTCGGGATAAGGATTGCCTCTTGCAAAAGAGGCCGCAGCGAAAGTCTCCCTGGCGACTGTTTATCAAAAACACAGCTCCCTGCGAAATCGTAAGATGATGTATAGGGGGTGACACTTGACCAATGCCAGAAGGTTAAATAACGGGGGTGCGATTATATCAAGCTGATTGTTATAAGCCCTGGTGAATGTCGGCCGTAACTATAACGGTCCTAAGGTAGCGAAATACCTTGTCGGGTAAGTTCCGACGCGCACGAATAGTGTAACGACTGGGGAACTGTCTCGAGGATTTGCTCGGTGAAAATACAATTCCGGTGAAGATGCCGGATACCTGCAGTTAGACGAAAAGACCCCGGAAGCTTTACTATAGTTTCGTATTGGGCATATTCTTTTATTGCGTAGCATAGATGGGAGAGGTTATGTACACGGTCTCGGTCGTGTAATACTCGTCAGTGAAATACCATTCTGTAAAAGGGTATGTCCTAACTTGGACGAAAAAACGTTCAAAGACAGTGCGTGATGGGTAGTTTGTTTGGGGCGAATCCCTCCTAAAGAGTAACGGAGGGGCCTACAAAGGTTATCTAGGCGTGAATGGAAACCATGCCGATAGTGTAATGGCACAAGATAGCTTGACTGCAAGTCGTACATGACGAGCAGGTGCGAAAGCAGAGCATAGTGATCCGACCTTTTGTATTAGATACAGGGGAAGCTCAACGGATAAAAGCTACTCCGGGGATAACAGGCTAGTTTCGCCCGAGCGTCCACAGCGACGGCGAAGTTCGGCACCTCGATGTCGGCTCAACATATCCTGGGGCTGGAGAAGGTCCCAAGGGTTTGGCTGTTCGCCAATTAAAATGTTACGCGAGCTGGGTTCAGACCGTTAAGTGTTTTTCAACTGAAAACTCCTGTTTAAGGAGAAGAGCACTTTACAGTCTGAATCCTCGAGAATAAATTTAAAATTTACTGTTTTAGTCAATTTGTTTAATAAAATCTTGCAACAAATATGTTGCAAGTAAAAAGATAGAAAAAAATCTATAATAATTTGTGAATTTCATAGAAGAGAATACTCTTCAAGACACCACTGGCATGATTTCTTCAAGAAATTTAGCCGAGTTAAACCAACGAAAGTTTCTTGCGTATAACGTTTGCGCAAAAGATAAGTAGGAAACACTCGATTAGAAATCAAGAAGGAAGAGCATGCAGGTCAGATGGAAGGTAAAACTTCCATAAGACATTTTGGTAAGGGTTTCGACCCTTACCTCTTCTATGAAATTCATAAGTTATTCCAAGATTAAAAAGAGAACCAAACCATAATGCGGCGGTCGTGCATAGTGATATGCAAGGACATCGTTCAACTAATATCGGTAAAATCCCAAACCTGGGACAATACCGAGGGAAATCTGCAAAGATGCCCGTAGAGACTGAATGTTGAACATCTCGAAAGAGATGAAGTTACAGTCCAATCCACTTGGCAACAAGTGAAAAGGTGCGCAAGACAGGTTGGTCTCCTATCTACTGCAGGCGTTGATTCTTGAGAAAATTTGTCTCTAGTACGAGAGGACCGAGATGAACTGACCTCTGGTCTACCAGCTGTCCTGCCAAGGGCACCGCTGGGTAGCTATGTCGGGAATGGATAACCTCTGAAAGCATCTAAGAGGGAAGCCAGTTTCAAGATAAGGAATCATAGGGTCGTAAGAGATGATTACGTTGATAGGATTTAGGTAGAAGCGCAGTAATGCGTTAAGCCGAGAATTACTAATTACCCATATTCCTATTAGGAAATTTGAAAAGTAAAAGTAACATACTTTAATATTTATGTGAGCTTTGCTTGTCTGTATTTATAAAAATTAATTCGAGTGTTCTGTTCTGGTGATTTAGGTCGGTGGTCACACCTCTTCCCATTCCGAACAGAGTCGTTAAACGCCGCGCCACCAATGGTACTCCACACGGGGAAGAGTAGGTGTCGCCAGAACAGAACACTTGAAGAGAAACCGTTTTCAATCATTGAACCCTACTTCGCATAAAGCTTCGTAGGGCACGTGTATTTCTGTTCAAGAAACAAAAATTACCCGAAAAGGGTTATTTTTGTTTTATAAAAAATATAATGGTGATATACTTGTCTCATGAAAAAATGGATTTTTCCGATGACAATGCTTGTAATCTTTGAAGGGATTTCTGATATTATTGCCAAGGAATATTCTTTGCGCGGAACGCTGTTCATAGGGGTTCTTGCAATCACCGGATATGTGATTGGAAATATTTTTTGGCTGATTGCACTTAGAAATGGTGCCGAGCTTTCTGAAGGAGCTGTAATTTTCTCGGTTGCAACCGCAATATTTGCAATGCTTGTCGGGATTCTCTATTTCAAAGAACCTGTACATATCCATCAACTCATCGGAATGGTAATTGGTATCTTGGCGATTACATTGATTGTTTGGTAATTATTTTTTTATGGACTATTCTACTCGCAAAAAACTTGGATGCATGGGAATCGTTACGGTTATCATTTTTGCAATCGCAGGATATTTTTTCTACGAAACATTTATCAAGGTGACACCGACATGTTTCGACGGAAAACAAAATCAAGATGAACAGGGAATCGATTGTGGAGGAAGTATTTGTGCAAAACTCTGCCCATTCCAAGCAAAAACAATCGTACCTCTTTGGTCGCGAGTATTTCACGTCGCAGGTGATGTCTACAGTGCTGTTGCGTATATCGAAAACCAAAACGTCACTGCAGGTGTGACTCAGGTAAATTACGAATTCCGTGTTTACGATTCTGAAAATTTACTTGCGTCAGATCCAATCGATGGAACAACGTTTATCGGACCAAATGACAAAACAGCTATTTTTGAAACACCAATCAAAACAGGGAATCGCGTACCAACATCAGTATTTTTCACATTTACATCTACACCAGTGTTTACGACAACGGATCCAAAATACCAAGTTCCGCAATTGTCATCTGCGAATACAAAACTCACTGATATTGATACAGCTCCAAAATTGTCGGCTGATATCGTAAACAATACGCTTTCTGATTACAAAAATATTCCTGTTGTTGCACTGCTCTATGATGCGGATGGAAACTTGATCAGTGGCAGCCAAACACAAATCGATTCGATTGCACAACAATCAACCCAAACCGTATATTTCACGTGGCCAACAAAATTCGACAAACCCGTCGCCCGCATCGAAATCATCCCAAGAATTAATCCATATATTCAGAAATAAAGTTTTGATAAAGAGTACTCCGTATTGTGTGGATAAAAATTTGATATTTCGATACAAAAATATATACTATCTTCACAGTGCTTCAAGTGAAAACTTGGAAGTTCGAGAAGGGTTATTTTATATAGGTAATCTTTCGATCAAATTGCTTCAAAGGAAAACCTTTGTAAGTTCGAGAAAAGTCGCTTGCAAAAGCGACTTTTTGATTTCATTTGAGAAACTTTCTTAAATGATTTTTAATCTTTCCTAATAAGCCCCAGGGAATTTCATATAATTTTCTTTGAAATCTTTTAATGCTTAACAGTTTCATTTGAGGAAGAATCACAGAAACATTTTGATTATGAGGGTCCGTAAAATTAAAATAGAAATTGATATCTTTCTGTTTTGTTGAAAGTGGAAGACACCAAAACATATCATTGTTAAATTTTTTAATGACCAATACAGGACGAGTAAAATTTGCACCGGTCCCTTCTTGTTCATGTCCAATATTTTTTCCTAGCGCAACAATCCAAACTTCTCCCTTCCTCGGAAAATTTT
>CAIQMU010000050.1 GCA_903873095.1 uncultured bacterium | reverse complement strand
CGAGCATTAAGATTATGACCAAAAAGGAACCTAAAAAAAGAATCCGTGAACCTCTTCATGAAGATAGGAAGTTTGTGGAAAAACCAGTTGTTTCATCACGTGTGAAACGATCTATTTTGGCGATTGTTTTGATTGTTGTTTCGATCATTATTGTACTTGGTGCATTTGGCGCAGCAGGTATTGCAGGTAATTTCTTGTACAAAACGGTCTTTGATTACCTATTTGGATTTGGAGTTATCTTGGTCCCTATTATGCTTGTCATTTATTCGATCAATCTATTCAAATCCGAAGAAGTTCAAACCACTTGGATCGAGTATACCAGCGCTGTCGTTTTGTTTTTGTCAGTACTTGGATTTATTGAAATCGTATCTCCGGGACTTCAAAATGGTGGGATTATTGGATATGGAATCGGAACCGTTGTCCGAAATATTTTTGATGTGTACGCAGGCGCAATTGTACTCGGCGCACTTGGACTTGTTTCGGGACTTGTCTTATTAAATGAAGAACTTGGTATTCCAGAAGTCTTGAAGAATTTGTTTGCAAAAAAACATACCGATGAGGTTGCTGAAATGGGATCAACGATTACGTTTACACCGGATGAGTTGGCAGAAGAACCCCAAGCCTCAACAACCACCCCTCCGTCATTCGCAGAGCCGAATGCCACCTCCCCTTATCAAGGGGAGGATCCCGCAACACGCGAACCAAGGATCTCTAAAAAGAAAGAAGCTGAGGAAGATTTCATTTCAACTCCAGGATCATTTTCAGAAACATACGAATATCCCCCACTATCCCTTCTTTCAAAATCTGTCGGTAAAGCATCTGTTGGTGATATCAAGGCAAATGCAAACTTGATCAAACGAACACTTATCAATTTCGGAATCGATGTCGAGATGGATGAAGTTTCAACTGGACCAACGGTTACGCGTTACGCACTGAAACCTGCAGAAGGTATCAAATTGTCGCGCATCGTGGCATTGAAATCTGACTTGGCACTTGCTCTTGCTGCACATCCACTGCGTATCGAAGCGCCGATTCCAGGCAAATCACTTGTCGGAATTGAAATCCCAAACAAGATTAAATCGACAGTTGGACTTGGAACATTACTTGCTGATGATGCGTTTCAAAAATCTCCAAGTCGTTTGAAGGTTGCGCTCGGTACAGGTGTTGCGGGAAAAACATATTTCGCAGATATTGGGAAAATGCCCCATTTGTTGATTGCTGGAACAACCGGTTCTGGAAAATCAATTACGGTGCATAACTTGATCCTTTCATTATTATATAGAAACGGACCTGAGGACTTGCGATTTATCTTGGTAGACCCAAAACGAGTCGAACTCACTCTCTATAATGGAATTCCTCACTTGCTGACACCGGTTATCAAGGATTCGAAAAAGGCTATTTTGGCACTCAAATGGGCAGCCAAAGAAATGGAACGACGCTACGATATCTTGGAAAAGAATTCATGTCGAGATATCACATCATACCGAGAGAAACTCGAGTCGGGCAATATCAAAGATACTAATGACGATGGAACTCCTGCAGCAATGCCTTATATTGTCATTATTATCGACGAGTTGGCTGATATCATGCAGGCATTCCCTCGAGAACTTGAATCTGGAATTGTTCGCCTCGCCCAAATGTCACGAGCTGTGGGAATTCATCTTGTTTTGAGTACACAACGACCATCCGTAAACGTCATTACTGGACTTATCAAGGCAAACATTCCATCACGACTTGCACTTAACGTTGCATCGCAAATTGATTCGAGAACTATTTTGGACGCACCAGGAGCTGAATCACTTCTTGGAAAAGGAGATATGCTCTATCAAGGAGAAGGGATGGGCAAACCAGAACGTATGCAGTGTGCATTCGTAAGCGAAGAAGAGGTTAAGAAAATTGTTTCGTTCATCAAGAATAACAATGTTGAAATTCCTGACGAAATCGCACTTGAAGGATCAATTGATGATAACGACCGCACGATTGTGATTGCGAATTTTGAAGATGATGACGATGATGAACTGTATGGCGACGCAAAAGCTGTTGTTATAGAAGCAGGCAAAGCATCAACGAGTTATATTCAGCGAAAATTGAAGGTTGGGTATTCGCGGGCGGCCCGCCTTATCGATCTATTAGAGGAACGAGGCGTTGTCGGGCCGGCCGACGGCGCAAAACCCCGAGAAGTACTCGGGGATAACTCACCAGAGCCCATCGTGGACGATAGTATGCCGATTGAAGATGTACTATAATAGAACAAACAACATCCCATCCCCTAACCCCTTCCCAAAGGGAAGGGGGACAGAACTCGTGTCCGGCTCCTTCCCTTTGGGAAGGCTGGGATGGGATTGTCCTTTTGACCTAATTACTATGTCACCATCAAAACCTGAAAAAACATTTCGTCTTGTAAAAAAAGCTTCGCTTGCGATCCTTGTTTTAGGGTTCGCCCTATTTGTCGGACGTGGAACCTATGGGTATGTTCATGGACCAAGTATTACCATACGAGGCATTTCAAACGGAGCAACCCTTACTGACCCAATGATTCATATTTCAGGAACAGCTCTTTACACCAAACAGCTCCTTGTATCCGGTCGCTCGCTTGCGCTCGCGACCGACGGATCATTCGATGAAACCATCCTCCTCCATCCCGGCTACAACACTATTTCAGTTATTGGCCAAGATCAGTTTGGTAAAACATCATCGAAAACATATGCGTTAGTTGTAAAAGATGACTCTGTCACAAATGTTGCCATGAATAATACTACTGTCCCAATAAATAATAATTAACTATCCTAAACCTCTTTAGTTCTTGTTTAATAATTCTTTATTATTTATTTACCATGCCTTGGTATGATAATTCCAAGGAGTCGTCTTCCTTTAGTTAAGCCCCCTTTAAATTAATTTCAAACATATATATGGCCAAGAAAAAACCAGCATCACGCGATACAAATGATTTGCGCGATACCATAAAACTCATTCAATCAAAATTTGGCGAAGGTGCCATCATGAAACTTGGTGAACAACCAAAAGTCGACATTGGTGTTATTCCAACTGGATCAATCGGACTTGATAATGCACTCGGTGTAGGAGGTCTTCCTCGTGGACGCATCGTCGAAATCTTTGGACCAGAATCATCTGGTAAAACAACCTTGACGCTTCATGTTATTGCCGAGGCTCAAAAACTTGGTGGTGTTTGTGCGTTTATTGATGCTGAGCATGCCATGGATCCTGATTACGCACGCAAATTAGGTGTGCAAATCGATGATCTTCTCTTGTCACAACCTGATCATGGTGAACAGGGTCTTGAAATCGCAGAAACTCTCGTGCGTTCAGGAAAAATTGACGTTATTGTTATCGACTCGGTTGCGGCACTTACCCCAAAAGATGAAATCGAAGGTGAAATGGGAGCACACCATGTTGGAAAACAAGCACGCTTGATGTCTCAAGCACTTCGAAAACTCACAGCACTTGTTTCAAAAACAAAAACAGTGATCATTTTCATCAACCAAATCCGTATGCAAATCGGTGTTATGTTTGGAAACCCAGAAACAACACCAGGAGGAAAAGCTCTCAAGTTTTATACATCAGTACGTCTTGATATTCGAAAAATTGCACAGATCAAAAAGGGTGAAGAAGTCGTGGGTGCACGAACGCGTGTTAAGGTTGTAAAAAACAAAGTCGCTTCCCCTTTCAAACAAACAGAATTCGATATTATTTATAACGAGGGAATTTCTGCCGAGGGAGAAATGCTTGCTCTTGGTGAAAAATTTGAATTGATTGAAAAATCAGGCGCATCGTTTAGTTACCGAAATCCAAAAGGCGAGAAAATCCCACTTGGTCGAGGATATGACGCAGCACGAACATTTTTGCGAGACAAGGCAAACAAAGCTGTTCGCAAGGAACTCTTTGATCAGATCGTAAAAACAATGAAATCGGGAGGTTTGTCGTTTGCCGGAACTCCAGACAAAGACGAGGACGAAGCTCCTGAATAATCTTTATGTTTGATAAACTTTTTAATAGTAAAAATAAAAAAGAAATTATTCCTGAAAGCGAAGCCGCTTGGATTAGGCGTGAATTTGGTACAGATAATATTGCAGAAGTAGAAGAGAATTTACGAAAACGAGTGGAAGCAGATCAGGTAAAAGTAGAAGTTATTCAAGAATAACTTGATTTTTAAGGTTTATATGCTAAACTTGGGAAACTACCAGTTAATTTCCCATTGTTTTTCCTATGCTCGCATACAACGAAGTTGTCCCACGAAAAGTCATTCTTCACGACGGAGAACCCTACGAAGTCATGACCTCGCACGTGTTTCGCAAACAACAGCGCAAACCGGTAAATGCCACGAAACTTAAGAGTCTCCTTACAGGCCGTGTTGTTGAACACTCTTTTGCAGTATCTGACAAAGTAGACGAAGCTGATATGACCAAGAAGCCTGTTAAGTTCATCTATGAACAAAAAGGTGAATTTTGGTTCCATCCAGAAGGTAAACCAGCTGAACGATTTACGATTTCAGCTGATGTTATCGGTAATCAGAAACAATGGATGAAACCTAACGATACTTATAATGTTCGCGTATTCACCAACGATGACGACGAAGAGCTGATTATTGGTGTTGATCTCCCTATTAAAATGGATCTCAAGGTCAAGGAATCAGCCCCTGCTGTCAAAGGAAATACCTCTTCTGGGGCTCTCAAGGCTGCAATTCTTGAAACAGGTGCAACGCTTTATGTTCCCCTCTTCATTAATGAAGGTGATTCTGTGACAATTAACACTGATACAGGTGAATATGTAGGACGTGCTGATAAGGCTTAACCGAGATAAATAAAAAATAAAGTTTTTATCAAGAAATAATCAAGTCATTTTGGTTATTTTTGTTCTCTTGTTTATAATAATAGCCATATCTGCAATCCAAACCATAAACAACATAATAGTGATCATTGGTATTCCTTCGGCAATTGGGTGCTTTATTTATATTGGAAGAAAATTACAACTTCTTGATACTATTAGTATTGATGTTGGTGTTTTGAAACATAATATGAAGGTGGTGACTGATTATTTAACGAAATTTCATTCAAAATTTGAACCAAGGGAATTACACGCATTCAGCCCTATCCAACTAACAACTGAGGGAAACAAATTAATAACTGAATTAGGATTCGATAATGTATTTGAAGAATATGAAGATGATTTCTTGGATTATATTGCACAAGAAAATCCCACCGTTAAATATGATGTAGAAATGGCTGCAATTAAGTCCATTTATTTCCTTGCTGATAAACCCTATATGCAATTTCT
>CAIQMU010000049.1 GCA_903873095.1 uncultured bacterium | reverse complement strand
TTCACGGTTGAGAGAAATTCCTTTGCGAGCTCCATAAATTCTGAAAAACCTTCAAAGGTGTGTCCGCATCTCCTATGAAGCTGATCTTCGAGGTGAGATATTAAAATCTCAGCTAATGGTGTCAGAGAAGATGCAAGATTGTCACTCTTCTTAATTGCCTTAACTTTTTCATTTCCGTCTGTAAATATCTTGTCTTGCTTTTGGAGAGTTAAAAGTTTTCTATAAATTTTATTACTAAAATTATAAGAGAATCCTGAAATAACGTCACTAAATTCTTGAGCTTGTTTTAATTTCATATTTTATAATTTTTTGTACAATATCATATAAACTTATTATAGTCAAGTATTTCAAAATCGTCGTTATGCTATAATACTCAAACTATGATTATCACTCACCACGGAAAGGAATTTTTCAAGTTGCAAACAGGCGACATGGTCTTGGCTTTGAATCCAATTTCAAAAGACTCAAAATTTAAAACAAATGGTTTCGGTGCAAATATTGCACTTGTTTCTGTAAATATGCCAGATTACAACGGTGCGGAACTTGTTGAATACGCCGGAAAGGTTCCATTTGTCGTCAAAGGTCCAGGTGAATATGAAATCTCAGACATCATGATCCAAGGATTCGCAACCAAAGGATATGAGGATCATATCAACTCGATTTATTATTTCGAATTCGATGGAATGAAAATTTTGTATCTAGGCGCGATGTATTTACCAGAAATTCCACTCGAGGCACGTCAGGCGATTGGAGACGTTGATGTATTATTTGTTCCGATTGGTGGAAAGACAGTTCTTGATGCAGCGGCAGCGCATAAACTTGCCGTATCGTTTGGTCCAAAATTAATCATTCCTATGGATTTTGGTTCTGATCAAGAATCAGGTGCACTTAAAGATTTCTTGAAAGAATCAGGAAGTGAAAAAGTTTCACCGGTTGATAAGCTTACAATTAAATTGAAAGATCTTGCAGGAAAAGAAGGTGACGTTGCTGTTATTGAATAGTTACATTTTCGCCGAAAATTCTTTCTCGCCGTGAGCGCAACTTTGTTCTCGCCTCAAAGCATGCTCGAAAAAGTGTGCATCTCCCGACTCAACGAATTTTCGGCTTTATGTTATATTGAATCTATGAAAAAAATTCTTTCTCACATTCGAAGAAAAAAACCTGAGACGCGCATGTTTTTTGCGATTGTTTGCGCGGCGGTTTTGACGGCGGTGATTACGGGAGGATATATTGCCATCAAAGCAGCTGTCCCTGCGCCGACACAATCTGCACCGAGTCCGATTGGATCACTTGTGGATTCGATCAAGGGAACGGTTTCGGATTCGAATATGTCGAATCAACAAACGCAAGTTATTGATGCGTCGCAGACTTCTGATCAAAATAATGTTCCGGTTGCGGCTTCTACGGCGAATGATGAAAGTAATCCGTTTGTTGATCAGGCTACACAAAATCAGATACAGAATGAGAATTCTCAAACTCAAACGCAATAAAAAATCCCTCGTTGTTACGGGGGATTTTCAAATGTACTTATAGTAGGGCTGTTTCTACAAAATGGATACGTTGCAGAATTTTGCAATATCCTTTTGCGGTGCTCATCTCGCAGAATATTTCTGCATTATTTCCTTGATTGTAATCAAGGAGTAATTTTTTCAGAGAATAATCGAAATGCAACCACTCTTCGTGAAAGGATCCATAGTCGATAGAGTCGGTGGAAAATCTGTCGGCGATCTTCTTGAGGGTGTCTAAAGCCTCGGATGCATGGGTACTTGGTGTTGGGCTTATTGGTGAAAAGAATTTGTCTGAAATCGTTTTGATCTGTGTGTTGAGGGTGTCTAAATATTCTTGTTGCATGATTAAATTGTTTTTGGTTTAGAAGACAATACTATAAAGGAATTTACAAGTCAATACACCACATCAATAAAAAATCCCTCGCCATAAACGGGGGATTT
>CAIQMU010000048.1 GCA_903873095.1 uncultured bacterium | reverse complement strand
TGAATTCACGCAAAATGGGAAACAATTCTTTTTTTGCAATCGCGAGTTTATCACCTCCTTGAATTTTCATTTTTTCGAGGCGAAATGTAATGAAATCTTTTCGGTGTTTAATGGCAGTTTTCCAGTGCTCTGGATTTTCTGCAATCGTATCAGCGGGATCTTTTCCGTTTGGAATATCAATTACAGAAACCTTCATGTCGTTTCGATATGCAACGATCGCTGTTTTTTGCGCTGCGGCAAGTCCTGCATTATCAGCATCAAGCGCAATGGCAATATCATCCGTAAACCGTCCGAGGATTTTCATATGCTCATCGGTTGCTGCTGTTCCTGAAATCGCAACCGTGTTTTTGATTCCTGCTTGATGGGACATGATGCAGTCCATTTGACCTTCGACGATTACTGCAAATCCATCTGCATGAATGAATGATTTTGCCTTGTCATAACCAAACAAAATATTTGATTTATGATACAAGTCTGTTTCAGGAGAGTTGATATATTTTCCAACAGGACGGGTTGACTCCTCGGTTCCTGGCATGACACGCCCTGTGAACGCTACAACGCGACCTTGGCCATCTGAAATGGGAAACATGATGCGTTCGCGGAATCTGTCATAAATTCCTCGTTCGCCTTGTATTCCAAGTCCGACGGAAATAATGTCTTGTGGTGAATATTTCTTTTTCAAGTAATCGGACACATTCCCCCAACCTTTTGGTGCATATCCAATTCGGAAAGTTACCATCGTATCTTTGGTCACACCTCGAGATAACAAGTAATTCACAACCTCCGGAGATTTTCTGAAATTTACTTCATAAAATTTCGCAGCGTCGTTCATGATGGTGCGAAGTGTTGCAAACCGACTTGGTTTGCCGTCTTCTAAATCACTTGAACGATCAAGTGTTACACCTGCTTTTTCGGCAAGTGAAACGAGGGATTCGTAAAACGTTACTCCTTCGATTTCTTGAACGAATGAAAAGATATCTCCTCCCTTCTGGCAACCAAAACATTTGTAAATACCGAGGTCTGGGGTTACTTGAAAACTTGCTGTTTTTTCGCTGTGGAACGGACAGCATGCTTTGAAATTTTTGCCCGATTTTTCTAATTTTATATACGAACCAACCACCGACTCGATCGGTAGTTTTTGCTTGATCGTTTCGATGGTTGTTCGGTTAGACATATAATTGGTTTACTTTTTCTCGACAAACTCTTTGAACTTTTCCAAGTCGAATTTTGAGCCGAGGATGCAACTTGGCTTTGTTTCCATACCCGCAATAATCACTACATTGGTTCGGGGCATCACCACGCCGATATAGGGATGTTCTATTTCTCAGGTTTAGGAGTTAATTGGATTACTGAATCTCCTTCTCCAAAGGCTTATTCTGGTCGTTACCCAGTGGGATCAGATCTTTAAGGACAAGATGACCACCATGGCCGCCATCGACAGGCTCGTGCACCACGCGATCATCCTGGAGTTCGACGGGAGCAGCTTGCGCATGAAAAAGCCC
>CAIQMU010000047.1 GCA_903873095.1 uncultured bacterium | reverse complement strand
TGATCCATAAATCCTGATAAAGGGTTTTTCTTTTCCTTTATTATCCCAAACAATGGTGTCAGGATTTGTTACGACAAGGGTTTTTTCAGAGAGGTCTTTATTATTCTTGTTAAGGTCCCTGAATATCCTATCTCGCACAGTATCATAACTGATAGATGATATGTTGCTTTCTTGAAAACCGATTAGTTCGATGATTACTTGTTCCATACTTTTTTAGTTTTGATTTGTTTAAGGTTAGCATTTGAAATTTTACTTGTCAAGTATCAATTTTTCCCAAAATCCTTATAATATCAAGTATTATGTGGAAAAAACGATTACTGGCACTCATTATTATTTTATTCGCCGCAGGACTTGGATACTTCGTATACTGGTCACAAACTTCAGGAAAAGCCCCGTTTAAACTCGGTCTTGACCTTTCCGGAGGTACGTATTTAACATACCAAGCCGATGTTTCAGGTATTGCACCAGCAGACATTGGAACAGCTATGGATTCACTGCGAAACGTTATCGAACGACGCGTGAACTTGTTTGGTGTGTCTGAGCCTCGTGTTTCAACACAGACAACAACACTCGCCGGAAACGGACGACAGTATCAATTGGTTGTAGAGCTCCCAGGTGTTACTGACGCTCAAAAAGCAATCAGTATGATTGGACAGACACCGCTCCTTCAGTTTGAAACTGAAAATCCAAATCCATCATCAGCTCAGACAATTCATGTCAGTTCAAGTGATCTCAAAGATGGGAAACTTGATTTGTCAGCTGCACTTGCGGGGCTTGGAAGTAAATACGTTCCAACCGCTTTGACGGGGCAATATTTGTCACGAGCGACACTTGAATTTGATCCGACAACACACACCCCAACCATCGGACTTCAGTTCAATGCTCAAGGTGCACAAATGTTTGCTGATATTACAGGTGCAAATATTGGAAAAACAATCGCGATTTATCTCGACGGTTCACCAATTTCATCACCGACCGTTGATCAAAAAATTGTCGGAGGTCAAGCGGTTATTACAGGGAAATTTACTCCGGATGAAGCAAAGACACTTGTTGAACGATTAAATTCAGGAGCACTTCCAGTTCCTGTATCACTTATTTCAACATCAACCATTGGTCCAACACTTGGTGCAAGTGCGACACATGCAGGACTTGTTGCGGGACTCATCGCGATTATCTTTGTGGCAACACTTCTCATTGTTTGGTATCGTTTGCCAGGATTTATCGCAATCATTGCTCTCGCAATGTACACAATATTTATGCTTGTTTTGTTCAAGTTGATTCCAGTAACAATTACATCATCAGGTATTGCGGGACTCATCATTTCACTTGGAATGGCGGTAGATGCGAATATTTTGATTTTCGAACGAACGAAAGAAGAAATGCTCGCAGGTAAAACGGTCGCGGATTCTCTCCATGATGGATTCGGACGCGCATGGAACTCAATTCGTGATGGAAATATTTCAAGTATTATCTCAGCAATTATTCTTTACTGGTTCGGCTCAACGCTTATCCAAGGTTTCGCACTTACGTTCGGACTCGGAGTTCTTGTCTCGATGATTACAGCGTTTACGATTTCTCGCATCATGCTCTATGTTGTCGCAGGGAATGGAAATGGTCGAATTAAAAGATTCTTGTTCTCAAGTGGTCTTTCTAAATAAGGTACAATTATATGTTTATCATTACATACAAAAAAATATTTTTCGCGATAGCACTTGTTCTTATTGTTGGGTCAATTGTTACTATGGCAATCAAAGGATTTAACCTTGGAGTTGATTTCACAGGGGGATCAATGCTTGATGTTTCGTACGATACTCGTCCAAGTATTGCACTTCTCAATGCTGCAATAAAATCAATTCAACCTGATGCAGAAATACAGTACGCAGGAACGAATGATGTTTTGATTCGAACGGCTCCGATTGATGAAACCGCAAAGACAACCATCATGACGGCACTTACGATTCAGGGGGCACAGCCAACTGAAAAATCGTTTGATACGATTGGTCCGTCAGTTGGACGTGAACTTCGTTCGAAAGCAATTCTTGCGGTTGTTCTCGCATCTCTTGCAATCATTTGTTTCATTGCGTTTGCATTCCGCGAGGTTTCAAAACCTATTTCATCATGGGTGTATGGATGTACAGCAGTGCTTGGGTTGATTCACAACATTATCATTCCAGCTGGATTTTTCTCACTTTTTCATTTACAAGTAGACACGCTTTTCGTTGTGGGACTTCTCACGATTATTGGAGTTTCGGTTCATGACACGATTGTAGTATTCGATCGTACGCGTGAAAACTTGAAAATAAACGAGGCTAAAAAAATTCACGAAGAATTTTCGCACACAGTGGGCAAGTCGATCAAGCAGACATTTACGCGATCGATTATGACATCGGTTACAGTACTCTTGTCACTCGCAGCGCTTTACTTCTTTGGTCCACAATCAACGCAGAACTTGGCGATTGTGATGTTCCTCGGTATGCTGTTTGGTGCATATTCATCAATCTTCCTTGCGTCACCTCTTTTGGTGGTTTGGAATGATCGCAAGATGAAAAAAGCAGGGAAGAAATAAAAATATTTCAAGAAAACAGCTTTATAATATAAGGCTGTTTTTTAATTTAAATAACTTATCAACACAAAATAAAGCAAAAATAAACTCATAGTTGCAAGGTTCTGTGTCGAAGATTATAATTTTGAAACATGAAAGAAGTTACAACCAACAACCAAATAGATTTTAAATTCACAGATCCTGCAATGAACCAATTTGCGACGTTTGTGGTGGAAAAGTTTATTGGGCTAGATGGAAAGATTGGTGGACTAGAAGGGAAAATTGGTGGACTAGAAGGAAAAATTAACGGATTAGAAGGAAAATTGAAAGGATTAGAAGAAAAAGTGGATTTTGGTTTCAAGAAAACCGAAGAACGGTTTAAAAATGTCGATGAAAAAATAAATCATACACATATTCTCATAGAAGGAATGAATGATAATATTCAGCTTCTTGTTGAAGGTTTTGGAACACATAGTGAAAAATTAGATCTTCATACAGAAAAATTAGAGCGAATTGAAGAAGATGTTAAATACTTAAAAGACGTCATACCTGCACACAATGACATGATTCATGAAAATAAGAATGGCTTGAAAAAGCTTGAAAAGCGAATGATCTCGTTTAAAATAGCTTGAAAAATAAGGGTTAAATAAAATAGGGCAAGATATGCTATACTGCACCCGTTATTTCATTTAATTCGTATTACACATATATGACATCACTTTGGATTATTATTGCAATTGTCGCGATTCTCATCATCTGGGTAGTTTCTGCGTACAACCGATTTATTACATTTAAAAACCGCGCTGATGAAGCATTGGCTGATATTGATGTGCAACTTAAACGTCGCTATGATCTTGTTCCTAATTTGGTAAACACCGTCAAAGGATATGCTGCGCACGAATCAGGAACACTCGAGGCGGTTATTGCTGCCCGAAATTCTGCGATGCAGGGAAATCCTACAGCGACTCTTGCTGACAAGGGAGCTGTTGAAAATCAACTTTCAAATTCCTTGAAATCTATTTTTGCGCTTTCTGAAAATTATCCTGACTTGAAAGCGAATCAAAATTTCTTGGCACTTCAAAATGAACTTTCTGATACAGAAAATAAAATTCAAGCAGCACGTCGGTTTTACAACAGTAATGCTCGAGATTACAACACGATGCTTACACGATTTCCTGCAAACATTATTGCAAATATATTCCACTTTGTAGCCAAAGATTTCTTCCAACTTGGAAATGATGATGTTGCAAAAAATCCAGTGGAGGTTAAATTTTAATTTTTAATAAAGATGGCAACGCTTTATACATTACAAGAATCAAATGTTCGAAAAACATGGTTCCTCATGACTGTGTTTTTTGTGTTGCTGGTTGCAATTGGTGCATTGTTTTCATATGTCTATAATGATGCAAATATTTTGATTATACTTACCGTTATTGCGATTGTAATGAATATTGTTGCATACTGGAAATCTGATTCAATCGCCCTCGCAAGTGCACGAGCGATTCCAGCAGACCCGGTGCAGTATCATGAACTTCACCAAGTTGTTGAAAACTTGG
>CAIQMU010000046.1 GCA_903873095.1 uncultured bacterium | reverse complement strand
TATCCATGTTGTGTATAGTGGAATGCAATGATTTATGTTTTTATTGATGAATCAGGAGATTCTGGTGAAATAAGCGAAAATGGTTCAACGAGTGATTTTACAATGGCTGCATGTATTTGTTATGGAGAAAATATTGATTATTTAAATTCAGAAATAAAAAGGCTTTCTATAAGATTAAGAAAAAAGGAAATAAAGTTTTCAAAACTTTCGCAAGAAGATGTTGTTATTGTGAAAGATTTTTTTAAAAAACTCCAAATTGAACATATCGTTATCTATTCAAGAAAGACGATTAATTATCATGGTGACATCCTCCTCAGAGGTATTTTTCAAGAACTTGTTTCAAATATTAAAATTACGAAAAAAGAAAAGGTAAAATTTTTCGTCGATGGATCTGAAAATGCCTATTATAGAAAGATTTATGAACCTATTATTAGAAAATATTTTTCACACGCACTTTTAAAGTTTGTAAATAGTATAAAGGCACCAATGATTCAAGTTGCAGATTTTTATGCAGGATATAGAAGAAGGTTAAAATAAAAAATCCCGCAAGGGATTTTTTACATCAACGGTTTCATTTTATCGACAAGCAAACTTCTCTCATCATTTCGATCAGAAACCTTTCCTTTCACCATCACCAGCTGATCAACCACACAAAACTTTTTCACTTCCTCAAACGTTTTAGGAAACACAACACACTCCATTGATCCCGAAAGATCCGCAATACGAAGGAACGCCATTTTTTCATTTTTCGCTTTGGTATAAATTTCTTTGCATTCCTCGATGATTCCTGCAATCGCTGTTTCGCCAGGTGCATTTTCCATCGATTTTATTTTTGCAATGTTGAGACTTGCGTTTTGCAGACGGTCTGCGAATTGTTCAAGCGGATGACCGGTCACATACAGTCCAAGTAGTTCTTTTTCCCAAGTAAGTTTTTGCTTCTGCGAAACGGGTTCGGCCTCGTTCATTTTCAAAATCGCTTTCGGGGCGTCATCAAATCCTGCAAAAAGTGAATCTTGTACGGCACCTTTCGCAAGCTCCTTGTTGAATTCAAGCATGCTTTCGAGGTTTGCAAGAAGTTTTCCTCGTTCTGCAAATGCATCAAATGCACCGGTCATGATCAATGCCTCCATCGATTTCTTGTTTACATTTTTGTGCGTAACTCGTTCCAAGAAATTTTCAATACTCGTAAATTTTCCGTTCGCCTTTCGTTCGTTTGTGATAGCTTTACCAATTTCCTCGCCAAAGTTTTTAATATTTTTTAAACCGAACCGAATATTTTTTGTTACTTCGCCATCATCGGTCACAACAACTGTAAAGTCATTAAATGACTCGTTGATGTCCGGTGCCATGATTTTGAATCCCATTTTTTTTGCCTCGACAATGTACGCACTTACTGTTTCAATATCGCCGGATTCGGCAGTCATACATGCTGACATGTATTCGGCAGGGTAGTTGGCTTTCAACCATGCGGTTCGATAGGCAAGTTGTCCGTAACTCGCCGCGTGTGCCTTGTTAAATCCGTACGCCGCAAACGGTTCAATTTTTTTCCAAAGCTCGTCAATTTTTTCTACACCAAGTCCGCCGAATTCTTTACATCCTTTGTAAAATTTATCTTTTTCTTTGGCCATTTCCTCGGGAATTTTTTTACCCATGGCTTTACGGAATTTGTCAGCATCGAGCCAAGTATATCCAGCCAAACGAATCGATGTTAGCAGTACATCATCTTGATATACCAAGAGTCCATATGATGCTTCGAGATCATCTTTGAGTCGTGGGTCTGGATAACTCACAAGTGCAGGGTTTCGTGATCGTTCAATATATTCCGGAATTACTTCCATTGGTCCTGGGCGATACAGTGCCACCATCGCCATGAGATCCTCGATTTTTTTCGGCTGCAGATCCTTGATGTATTTTGTCATACCACCTCCCGCCATTTGAAATACTCCCATCGTTTCTCCACGCGAAAGCATCTCGAAAACTTTTTTGTCATCAAGAGGGAGATTTTCCATATCGATATCGATACCACGAATTTTATGAACACGATCAACGGTTTCCGCAATAAAGTTCAAGTTGCGCAGACCCAAGAAGTCGAATTTTGGCAAGTTAACCACACCGTCACGCCCACCTGAATACATATCGTATTGTGTGATGATTTTTCCTTCACCTTTGGGGTCGTATTGAATCGGTGTGAAATCGGTAATGTAACCAGTTGGTGAAATAATTACGCCGGCTGCGTGTACGGAAATGTGTCGAACGTTTCCTTCAATTTTTTTCGCCATCTCGATAATTTCCTCGACTTGATTATCGGTTTCATATAACTCTTTCAAATCTTTTTCAATTTCGAGTGCATGGTCAATCGTCATTGGAAATCCTTGCGATCCCATGGGAATCATTTTTGAAACACGATCACCAAGTGCGTATGGATATCCAAGTGCTCGCGCAACATCGCGAACTGCACCGCGTGCCGCCATTGTTCCGAATGTTCCAATTTGTGCAACGGCATGTTCACCATATTGCGAACGTGCATATGAAATTAAATCGTCACGTCTATCGTCGGCGATGTCCAAGTCGATATCAGGAATTCCTGGTCGAAGTGGATTGAGAAATCGCTCAAACGGCAATTTATATTTAATAGGATCTACGTTCGTGATTCCTGTTGCAAATGATACAAGGGAACCCGCAGCCGAACCTCGAGTGTTGGTATAAATTTTCATGCGTGTCGCCGCGTTTACAAGGTCGGCCTCTACCAAGAAGTATGACGAGAATCCTTTTTGGGAAATTACATCCAACTCAAAATCAACGCGGTCTTTGATAATACCGTCGTATGAATATCCTTTTTTCGGAAGACCTGCTAATACATTTTCTTTGAGTACCTCGTCATATGTTTTTCCTTCAGGAATAGGGAATTCAGGAAATCGCCAAGGAGAAAGTTCGATATCAATGTCGACAAGTTCCGCGACTTTTGCAGTATTTGCAACCGCATCTTCAAGTCCAGCAAATTTTACACATGCTGTTTTTTGATCGATGAAGGAATAGTTTCCCGTCATTTTCATTCCATCACCACCAGTGTTAATTTTTAGCAACGTATCTTGCGCTTCGGCGTCATCACCACACAAATAGTGCGAGTCCCATGTTGCAACCATAGGCAGTCCTAGTTCCTCGGAAATTTTTCGCATTTCAGGAATGAGTGCCTTGTACCATTCATTGAAAAAATCTGTTTCTGTATGGCACATAACCTCGACAAAAACATGCTCTTTTCCAAAGCATTCAATGTAGTACTGCAACAATTCTCGCGCCTCGCGATTGCGGTGTTCACGAAGAAGTGAAATAAATTCTGAGCCGGGACAACCTGACAAACAAATAATTCCTGCGCCATGTTCTTTGAGGAGTTCTTTGTCCATGCGAGGTTTATAATAAAAACCTTCCATGTAGGATTTTGAAACGGCTTTCATCAAGTTTTTATATCCTTCGCGGTTTCGAGCGAGCAACGTAAGATGATATCTTTTATTATCAATAGAGGGTTCACGATCAAAACGCGTGCGATTTGCGATGTATGTTTCAACTCCGATAATTGGTTTTATTCCTGCATCTTTGCATGCCTTGTAAAATTCGATCGCGCCGTACATTGCGCCGTGGTCAGTTAATGCCAAGGATGCCATGCCGAGTTCTTTGGCTTTCTCGACCAAGTCTTCAACCTTAGAAAGTCCATCAAGAAGAGAGTAGTGCGAGTGCACATGAAGGTGTACAAAATTGTCATGAGATGCGCACATAAGTTGGGGTAGTATAGCAGACGGGAGGTTGCTTGACGAAATGGTATTAAAATGATATTAATTCGTTAAATAAAATATAAATAACATGGAAACCCAAAAAATAAATCTTTATGTAGAATTACTACAATTCAGTAACCTGTTTACAGGCGACAAGGCAAGATTTAAATTCGAAATGTATAGAAAATCTCCGATTGATGAATATCAGATTTTGATTCCTAATTACAAGGAAGTCAGCATAGGTGGTCAACAATCACTTGAGGAAATAGGTAAGACCTTGATCATCGAGCTTAACTTACTTAAAGAAAAATCGGAACAAAATACGTTTGTTGCGGTTCGTCCCCAAAAAACATATGAACATGCATATGTGTTCGTATTCAGGAATCGTTTTCTCATTCAGATGAATACCATGGAAAATGAAACCTGTTATCAGATAGTTATTACAGAATTGATATGATTACTGCGCCTGGCAATTGTCGGGCTTTTTTCTTGTAAAAAATTTCAATCAAAATCACCCCGAAAGGTGATTTTAATTTCTGCCCATCTTGCAACAATAATCATACTTCATTGCAAGATTTGATGTGTGGGTCGATCGAACATTTCAGCACGAGTCGCGTTTCTCTTCAAACATCAATAAGAAGAAATTGCCGAAGCCTTATGCTACAGAAGTATGAATTCCGCCATTGGCTTTTCAATAGATTTAGTCTATCTTGGAATTTAAATTTTGAAAAGTCGGGGAATTGTAAAACACACGATTTTGTGTGGATAAATTTATTTTTTCTTTATCAAAAATTTATCTTGATTTTGTATCATGATTAGATGATTTACATAAAAGATTTTGAAAATTGGAACAAGGAAAAACAATATATTAATAAATTTCACGATGATTTATTTTTCGCAAAACGAGAAATTTGGTGGTGTGCATTTGGAGTAAATATTGGAGTTGAAATCGAAAAAAGTTCATATTCCAATGATTACAAATAATATGACCTCGTTTGCAAAAATATCTCAAGGAAGGACGATTAGTAGTAAAAGACTTCTTCGTAAAATAGATATGCTCCCAGAAGACCAATTTAAGAATATTCAAGAAAAATTTGTTGAATATATTTTACAAGATAACATCGAAACCGCCCTTTGAAAGGCGGTTTCTCGGAGGCCGAAGCCATCAATAACCCTATTATAACACTATTTTTATTCTGAGCAATATTCCTGTGGATAAAATTTGATATACTTATCTCATATAATCTATGTCCCAAATTCGCTACATCATAGGAATAGACGAGGTAGGACGAGGACCCTTGGCTGGGCCGGTAACGGTATGTGCGTTTGCCATCCTTGAAACAGATTTGAAATTACTCGACGAAATTCACGCAAAAGATTCCAAGGTATTATCTGAACAAAAACGCGACGCAGTTGCTGCGAAACTTGCACAACTGAAAAAATCAGGGCGATGTGTGTACCAAGTCGCATCCACTTCAGCAAGTATCATCGACGAAAAAGGTCTCACCAAATCAATTTGGATGGCGATCAACACCGCACTCAAAAAATTAAATATTCATCCAGAACACGCAGATATTTATTTGGACGGGGGACTGCATGCACCAAAATCATATTTTCGGCAACACACCATCATCAAGGGAGACTCAAAAATTCCCGTGATTTCATGTGCTTCGTGTATTGCAAAAGTTCATCGCGATGGATTGATGAATAAATACGACTTGGAATTTCCAGGGTATGGATTTTTGGATCACAAAGGGTACGGGACACCTGCGCATTATAAAATGATCAAAAAATTGGGATTATGTGATATCCACAGGAGGTTGTTTTTAAGGAAATTAGGGCAAAAAAGCCTTGTAAAATAAGGATTAAAAAAGACTTGACAAATAATTTTGTATATGATAGACTAGTACCAGTGATATGGAGTTTTTCTATATCTAAACCTGTTTTTTAAAATTTAAAAAATGAAGCCACAAGGATCTAAGCCTTTTATCAACTACGATGCAAATGCAAAAAAGTATTTACTATCAATTGGTATAAACTC
>CAIQMU010000045.1 GCA_903873095.1 uncultured bacterium | reverse complement strand
CGAAAATAATACCATAACCAAAAACTTGACACAAATCTAAATTTTAGTATTATGTTTTCAAACGGTCATGCCCGCCGAGAAAGGGATTTTTAAAACTAAACAAACTACCATGGCAGATTTAATATTATTCGAAGAAGCTTCATATAAAGACTTTTTGAAGCTTTTAAATGACTATTCTTCCCTAACGAACAATGCCGAACTTCAAAAAGAACTTGGCTTGTTCAAACAAAAAGAGGAGTCCCTCGAAGACCAAAGAGAGAAGCTTGTTTTAAACCTAAGACAAATTCAGGGAACATGCATCCACTCTTTCAAGAACCACATGGTCCCAGATAAGAGTTATATTTGGTCAAGATTTCACACACTCGGACAAATAGAAGATGTTATGACAGGAAAAGAATGCACCTTGTGCGGACTTTACCAACTACGCCCTGAAGGCATGCCTTGGCATATATGTCATAAGTGTGGAGGTGATATGGAAGATGATGGGGTAGAACAAGCACAAGGAGAAAGATATCATCATTACAGATGCAAAGTCTGTGGTCATGGTGTAGAACATACCTAAAACTAAAAAGCACCGCTTTCGCAGTGCTTTTTTTATTTTTCCAAATTACGACTTCGAGGCATGAGTTTTAATCTCCCACCCCTCCCCAATCATATCCGCAAGTTTCTTGTACTTGATTTCCATATCCTCGCCATCTTTGGTAATAACAATCTTGTCATTACGTTCATATTTCGTTCCATCCGGTTTTTTATCCGGAATCATAATCGAAACAGGAACGGCAACTTGCTGCATTTTTGACGGATCTGTTTCCAAATTCGTCATAATGTCGGCAACTTGCCCAACGTAATTTTCTTCAAGTTCACGGAACAACTTCAACCCTTCTCGTTTATATTCAACAATCGGTTCACGCTGACCATACGCTCGCAAGTTAACCGACGCGCGCGCATTATCCATCATGTCCAAATGATCCGTCCACAATCGATCAATCACAATCATGGCGACACGACGAAGTGTTTCATTCCACATTTCAGGTGGGAACATTCCGCGACGCGCATCAAACTCGTCCTGATTACTTGATTTTTCTCGCACAAGATTTGCAAGTTCCGCCAAGTATTCTGGATCATTATTAAGGAGCTTATTACGTCGTGCGTAAATCGAACTTCGCTGAGTCGAGAGAACGTCATCATATGACAAGATACTCTTTCGTGAATCAAAGTTAAATCCTTCGATTTTCTCCTGTGCATTTTCAAGCTGACGAGAAATAAATCCGTGCTGAATCGGTTCATCAGGTGCAAGTCCAAGCGCACCAACCATCCCCTTCACACGATCACCTCCGAAGATGCGCATCAAACTATCATCGAGGGACACAAAGAACTGAGTTTCTCCCGGATCACCCTGTCGTCCTGCGCGACCTCGAAGCTGGTTATCGATGCGGCGCGCTTCGTGACGTTCTGTACCAATGACATATAATCCTCCAAGAGATTTTACTTCTTCATATTTCTCGCGATCAAATGGTACACCACCAAGTTTGATGTCGACTCCTCGTCCTGCCATGTTTGTTGCGATTACGACTGAACCTTTTCGTCCCGCATTTGCAATAATACCGGCTTCGCGATCATTGTTTTTTGCATTCAACAATTCATGAGGAATTCCTTCACTTCGCAAATATGCAGAAAGAAGTTCATTCTTTTCAACCGAAACCGTACCAATCAAAACAGGTTGACCTTTCTCGTGAAGGTCTTTTACTGTGCGTGCAATCGCCTTGAATTTTCCTTCTTCACTTTGCAAGATAAGATCATTGTGATCAGTACGTGCAATTTTCAAGTGTGTTGGAATCGTAATTACTTCAAGGTTATAGACTTTCAAAAATTCTTCTGCTGATGTTTTCGCAGTTCCTGTCATTCCGGCAAGTTTCTTGTAAAACTTGAAATAGTTTTGATATGTAATTGACGCAAGTGTTCGTGATTCTTGTTTGATCTCGACACCTTCTTTTGCTTCGAGTGCTTGATGAAGTCCGTCTGAATAACGACGACCTTCTTGGATGCGTCCTGTGAACGAGTCAACAATCAAAACTTCACCGTTTCGAACAACATACTGATCATCGAGTTTGAACAAGGCTCGCGCACGAATCGCTGTTTCAAGATGGTGAACCAATTTTACATTTGTTGGAGTATACAAATTATCTACGCCAAGCATTTTTTCTGCATGGGTAATTCCCTCGTCAGTGAGCTGAATGGCCTTGAGTTTTTCATCGACAGTATAGTCGACTTCGGGAATTAATTGCTTTGCAATACTTGCACATGTCTTATATGTTGCACTTGCATCATCTGCAGGACCTGACAAAATAAGTGGCACACGTGCTTCATCGATCAAGATTGAGTCAACTTCATCGACAAGTGCAAAGAAGTGTCCTCGCTGTACGACATTATTAATATCGATCTGTGTGTTGTCACGCAAGTAATCAAATCCAAATTCACTATTTGTTCCATAAGTAATATCTGCACGATATGCTTCGCGTTTTGAACAAGGTTTCAAGAATTTTTCAAAGACTCGATATTCTTCTGCTGAAACGGTTTCAGGGTCTGGCTGTGGAATGTTTACATCATAGATGTATGACATGTTTCCATTATTCAAAACACCTGTTGTCATTCCAAGGAAATGATAGATAGCGCCCATCTGCTCTGCGTCACGTCGTGCCAAGTAATCGTTTACGGTTACCACATGCACACCCTCTCCAAAAAGAGCGTTGGTGTATGCGGCAAGTGTCGCAACAAGTGTCTTTCCTTCTCCTGTTCGCATCTCGGCAATTTTCCCTTTGCACAGTGCCAACCCTCCGATTAACTGCACATCAAAGTGGCGTTCGTTTCGAACACGCTTCCCGGCTTCACGAACAAGTGCAAATGCTTCTGGAATTATTTCATCAAGTGTCGCACCATCAGCTACTCGTTTTTTAAATTCTGCTGTTTTTACAGGAAAATCTGAATCTGCAAGTTTTGCCACCTCGTCTTCTAATGTATTGATTTTTACAACGATCGGTTTTGCGTATTTCAAGAACCGCGAACTATCGTCCCCGAAGAATGTATCTAGTTTGTCTTTAAATGCCATAGATGCGCATAATAACACATTTTAACCAATAAAAAAAGCTCTTATACAGAATAAAAAAGCTTAATACAGTCAGCCAAATCATGTATCAAATTCATCTCTAATGATTGCGCGGGTGTCACCCATACATAATTCTGATGCTCACTTGAACTCAATTGAATTGAGGGAACTTCATTGAGCACTGTCGAAAAGGTGTGGTATTCGAGATCATGCTCCATATTTCTTACATAGAGCGTGTTGAAATAAATTAATCTGTCCACTGGAATTTCAATTCCAGTTTCTTCGCGAATTTCTCGTATCATTGCCTGCTCCTTTGTTTCACCTTTATCAATTTTTCCCGCAGGAAGACCCCACTTGCCACCATTGGTTTTATACTCATGGCGATGAAGCAAAACAAATTTACCTTCATGTTCAATATAGCAAGCAACTACTTCAATTTCTTTGTTAAAATCGAAGGGTTGTTCGGTGAAAATCATATGATTGAGTATACAAGAAATATGCACTGAAAACAAAAATCCCCGTGAGGGGATTTTTGATGAAAACTATTTTCGTTTAGCTGTCTTTTTTGAAGACTTCTTAGCTGCTTTTTTAGCCACTTTCTTGTGAGCTTTCTTTGCAGCCTTCTTTGCTTTTTTCATTGCCATAGAATTGTTGAAAATTTAAATCTTATAAAAAATTCGTTGTGCTTGTGAACTACCGATGATTCGACCGCCGACACATTCTGAAATTTCTTTCATAGCGCGAAGTGTTTTTATCATCCGATAACACTATTATCTAACGTATGAATCATTTGCACAAGAAAATTTGCACAAGAAAAAACAAAACTGTGGATAACTTGAACACGTTATATTCAACTAATCGCGCGAATAGTTTACATAGAAAAACCTTTATGATAGACTCGTTCTATGAAACTCCCCCTCCAAGAAAAACTCTACAAGGCATTCGCACATGAAAAAAGACTTGAAATTGTTCGTCTTTTAAAGATTAACAAATATCTCACCGTTGGGCAGATTGCAAAGACGATGAACAGCTCTATGCAGACAACATCAAAACAACTGAAAATTCTTGCTGATGCACATATTATTGGTAGTGAGAAAGAAGGACTCGAAGTCACCTACTTTATTAAAAAACCAATGTCCGATATCGTAAAATTTGTTGTTGGATATTTACAGTAAATTCAAACAAAAAACTCCCGACCCTGCTTCGCATAAAGCTACGCAGG
>CAIQMU010000044.1 GCA_903873095.1 uncultured bacterium | reverse complement strand
GGTTCATCCCTGTTGTTTCAACATCAATAAATGCGAGTTTCTTTTCTTTCATATCGGAATATCCTAGCACGAAAATATTCTACTTCAAATATTTAGAAATATTTGCCTGATGTTCTGAATATGTTTTCGCGTAATGAATTACTTTTTGCTTGTCATATAAATAATACAAGTATGGCGAAGATATTGGATGAATCGCGGCGTTAATCATCGCAAGTCCGGGATTATTAATTGGCGCACCTGGCAATCCTTTGTGAGTATACGTACTTGGTACAGCGTCTACTTGAATTGGCATACCAATTGAAATTCGCTTCCATAAAATCCCTGAAATCACCGACGCGTCCGTTGCGTTCTTGGCTTCTTTTTCAAGAATTGAAGCCAAGATAATAATGTCATGTTCAGTGTGTCCTGAACTTGAAATATCAGATTTCACAGAAATTATTTTACTTGCAAACTCTTGCGTCATACGCATAATCAAATCATCCGGTGTAACAGTTTTAAAAACTAAATAGGTTTCAGGAAACAATATTCCTTGATCACTTGATGCATCTTTTAAAAACTGTGGTGCGTTAAAATCTGGAATTTGCTTCAAAATAATTTTTGAAATATCAGCATTACTTGAACCTTCGGGAATGGTTATCTTTACTTGCGCACGACCAAAATTTCCACCCGTGACAGTTTCTGCGACTTGGAATGTATTTTTCGGTGTATCAAATTCAAACTGCCCAGCAATAACAGGCTTATTAAATAGTTCAACGAGAACCTTAAACAGTGATGCTGAACGAATAATATTTTTAGAAACAAGAAGTGTTGCTGTTTGATCTGTTGAAGAATTTTGTGGAATAATCACAACAGTTCCAGATTTAAAATTAGTTGGTGCGCGTCCGGCAATCGCAAACGATATCAACAAAACAATAACAAGGCCCGAAATCAAACCCAAAAGCGCAAGAATATTCTTGCGCAGAAATGGAAATTTTGAATTTGGTTGTTCGGCTCCTCCCCCTATTAGGGGGAGGTTGGGTGGGGGTACTGAAATTTCCATAAACTAAATAGGTAGATTTGCAGGAGGTTCTGCCTTCTGTGCCTCGATACGTTTGAGTCCTGATGTCTGTGCAACTGATCCCGGAAAATGAAAAATGGTTGCAAGTTCCTCAGTACTAAGAACTGAGATTTCCGGAGCCTTAAGTGTTCCTTTAACTAAAGGCGCATCAACGACCTTTTTAAGAGCTAATGTGGCTCCCATTTCTGGTGGATAAAAGAATTCCCTCTTAACATAACGCTTGAACATTTTTTCTCGGTTGTTAATCTTGCGCAAATCTTTGTAATCTTGCCAAGGAAAATCAAACCCATCATCTGTTCCATTAACAGCTTCAAATGAATTAAGATTTGCAGCATTGAACTGTTTAAATGCACCTTTGATTTCACCAAGACGCCCTGGTTTGAATGCTGGGCCGTGTCCTAAATAGAGAACACGAATTCCGGTATCATATCCTGACTTCAAAAGATTTCGCTCAACTGATTCAAGTCGTTTCTTTTCACGTTCTGGTGCATCTTTAAATCCGGTATTTTGAACCCCCTTGATTTCCTCTTGCGCTTCTTGAATAATTTCATCTGTACCTTCTTTTTTCTTCTCTTTTTTTGCAGCCTGGGGGTTAATAATATACCCTCTCCAAGGCTTAAGAATCACTTCATCAATATAATATTTACCAACATCTTGCCATGTAACAAATGGTTTTGGCTTATCTTTGTCTACTCGTTTTGCAAGATCCGGATTATCAAATCTGGCCCATGTTCCCTGTACAACAATCTGAACCCAAGCCTGTTCTCCTTGACCAAGAGCACCCATGACTTGCAGTAATGATGCAAGTGGATCAATTTTTTGCTCTTCCTCCAAACTAAACACATCATCAAGTCCGTACTCGATGTATGATTTGATTGGTAATGCATCAATCGGTATTTTTAATTTTTTGTCTCCTGCTTCTTTTTTATCAACTTCAATTACCTCTTTTAATTTATATTCGCAT
>CAIQMU010000043.1 GCA_903873095.1 uncultured bacterium | reverse complement strand
TTTAGATGAGATCACTATCGAACGAAACCCTGTCATTTTTATGCGTCAGAGGCGAGCAGGACTTGGACACGCCATCGATCTTATTCTTCAGGATATTGCAAACCGTCTACAGACAGGTGAGGATTTTTCAGTTGCAATGATGCAAATTCTTGGCATAGATCACAAGAATATTGTTTTGTCAGAGCAAGAAATGGAGGTGTCTACTCTCGGAAATGAAGACACCGAGGTGCTTCTAAGTAAGCCAGCAAATCAGGAGCAATTACAGATAGCGAAACAACTTGCACACCGAGGGACTGTTTTGGTACAAGGACCACCAGGGACAGGAAAAACTCATACCATTGCAAACCTTATCGGGCATCTCCTTTCGCAAGGTAAGCGTGTGTTGGTTACCGCACAAACACCGAAAGCCTTACGTGTTTTGCGTGGACAGATTGTTCCTGAAATACAATCACTATGCGTCAGTGTCTTACATAAGGAGAAAGAAAATCTAGAAGAGCTGCAAAGATCAGTAAAAGACATCAATGTGAAGCTCTCACAGAATGAAAAGTTGTTAGAGAAAACCACTTCCGAAACTCGAGAAGAAAGGATTAAGATTTTGGACGAGCTCCGACAGCTCCGACAAAAGCTCTTTGATGCGCGTCAAGATGAAATTCGAGAAATTGTTTTTGGCGGCAAAGGGATAAGGCCGATCGATGCGGCGGTAAAAGTACGAGATCGTAGAACAAGCGATGATTGGATTCCAGGACCCATTACCTTAGGTGCTGGATTGCCTCTTACCCACTCGGAACTGTCTGCATTGTATCAAACAAATACTATCGCCATTGCTGATGAGAAGGAGCTTAATGCTGTTCGTCCGGACCTTAACAATCTTCCATCAATTTCAGATTTTACGAACCTTATTGGTGAACTTGGCGACGCTCAAAAACAGGATGTTGTCTTTGGAAAAGAATACTGGAACGAAAATATCCAAATGGCAGATCCAGAAGAACTTGAAAAATTAGTTGCTTCCGCGACAAAAGCAATTGAGTTTTTTCAAAACAGTACTTCATGGCAGATGGAAGCAGTACAAGCTGGACGCGATGGAGAAAGCTCAAAAAAAGTCTGGGGTTCTTTGTGTGACTTTATTGATCAGGCATGGAAAGAGATTCAAGACGCAAATACTTTAATTATGGAGTACGGCCCTACAGTTACTGATCCTCGACCGACCCATGTAACCCTTCCTCTTATTAACGAAGTGGTTGCTTACATGGAAGATGGAAACTCAATTGGCATACTGACACATGTAACAAAACGTCATTGGTTTCCCTTTTTTGAAACTATTACTGTCGGAGGAAAAGCTATTGATTTGAAGAAAAAAGAACATTTGTTGGCGGTCCAAGCACATCTACGTGTTATTCATTTGCGACAGGAGTTACGTGCTCGATGGGAGCGCCAAATGATCCAAGGTGGAGCACCTAGTATTTTGGAACTTGGAGAAAATCCTGAGCAGGTTTGCAGACAATTTATTTCCCTAATAAATGAGTCTTTGGATTGGCATAATAAAGTATGGCTTCCGTTGGAAGCAGAACTGAATCGTCTCGGCTTCAATTGGTCAGAATACTTCAATACAACAAAACCCGAAGTTGGTCAAAATGCTCAACTGCTCCGCCTTAAAACCTCCATCCTCGGTGACTTTGCAAAAATATTGAAATCAAAATTATCTGCTATTCGTTTATCACGTTTTGAAAAGAAGCTTTCATCCTATCAAGCGCAAATGCCTGAAGAAACTGAAAATGATGCAACTCTAACGAGAGAATTGCGCCAGGCTCTTTTTGATGGCAACTCAAATGCTTATGCACAGGCACACAAAGAACTCATTCGGTTAAAGGGTCTTGAGCCCGACATGAAGTTGCGAAAGTCGTTTTTAGAAAAGATAAATACGTCCGCTCCTGCCTGGGCTTCGGCTATCCAAACGCGCTTTTTGAAGCATGGACACACCCAGCCGCCTGGAGACCCAGCATCAGCTTGGGAATGGCGACAATTGCATGATGAGCTTGAGCGAAGGGCATCGGTATCGCTAGAAGATCTACAGGAGCAGATTGAGAATTTAAATAAGCAGTTATTGGATGTTACCTCAATACTTGTTGAAAAACAGACATGGTTAAATCAATTAAAAACTGTTGATCCCAAAGCAAGAGAGGCCTTAAGTGCTTATGCTCATTTGCAAGCCAAAAAAACAAAAGGTGGTAAGGGAAAGATGGATGAAACAATTCGCTTAGCGGCTCGAAAAGAGATGGATACTGCCAAGGGTGCGGTCCCTGTTTGGATCATGCCGCTTAATGAGGTCGTCGACAACTTCAATCCAATAAACACTAGATTCGACGTGGTAATCATTGACGAGGCGAGCCAGTCTGACCCGTTGGCAATGTTTGCCTTATATCTTGGTAAACAGGCAATTGTGGTTGGTGATGACGAGCAAGTAACACCGACAGCTCCTGGAATCGAGATTGACGAAATAATGAAACTGATCCGAACGTATCTGAGTGATATTCCACACAAGGAGTTTTACGATGGACAAACATCCATCTATGCATTCGCGCAAACAGTTTTTGGAAACGTGATCAGGCTCGTCGAGCATTTTCGATGTGCACCAGATATTATTGCGTTCAGCAACGCACTGTCTTATGGTGGCGAGATAAAGCCACTTCGTGAAGAAACATCGATTTCACTTCACCCTAATGTAATAGCGTACCGTGTGGACGGAATAGTTGATGATGCCAAAGTGAATAAAGTTGAAGCAGAAACAGTTTCTGCTCTCATTTGTTCCGCCATTGAACAACCGGAATACAAAAATAAAACATTTGGTGTTATCAGTCTTCTCGGAGATCAACAGTTCGGTGAAATTGAGAAGATACTGAGAGCAAAGCTTTCATCTGATGTGTATTCACAGCGACAAATTGTTTGTGGAAGCGCAGCCCACTTCCAAGGTGACCAACGAGATGTGATGTTCTTGTCCATGGGAGATTCTCCGTCAGGCGGTCCCTTGAATCTTCGTGATGGCGATGCAAACAGAAAGCTCTACAAGAAAAGATACAATGTCGCAGCGAGTCGTGCAAAAGATCAGATGTGGCTCGTTCACAGCTTGAATCACGAAACTGATTTGAAGCCTGGTGATATTCGTAAAAAGCTCATTGAACACATGCTTGATCCAAAGGCATGGCAACGAGAAAAAGATCTGCTTGTCGAAAAGACAGAATCACCATTTGAGGAAAGAGTAATGTCACGATTACTGGAACGTGACTTCAAGGTACAGCCACAATACCCAGTCGGTACATACAGGATCGATATGGTTGTTTCAGGCGGAGGAAAGAGAGTTGCTATCGAATGCGATGGTGAACAGTGGCACGGACCCGATAAGCTGCAAGAGGATATGGAGCGGCAAGCAATCCTTATGCGCCTAGGCTGGAAATTTATTCGCATCCGTGGCAGTGTATTTTTCCGCGATGCTGACCGAGCGATGGCAATAGTGTTTAGTCGGCTTGCAGAACTTGGAATTGTACCGGAAAGGATAAGTTCCATAGACTCTAATATTGAAAATAGTGAGATTGTCGAACGAGTGCGTTGCCGAGCGCAGGAGTTGCAAGAGGAATGGAAAACGGAGTTGGATCAAGAAGAGACCACGTAAGGCGATTTATAAGAAAACTAATCAAAGTCATTATCTATTATGAATGAAATTATTTGTCCACATTGTAAAAAAGCCTTCAAGGTCGACGAGGTCGGGTTTGCCGACATTCTAAAACAGGTCCGAAATCACGAGTTCGAAAAGGAGCTGCATGAGCGCGAGGAGATGCTTAAAAAGGATAAAGAAAATGCTGTCAAAATTGCCGAAGCAAATATTACAAATACTCTACAGAAAGACCTTTCAAAGAAGGATACCGAACTAGCCGAAATGAGGTCAAAAATTAATAACGTAGAACTCGAAAAGAAGCTTGCAGTAACAGAAGCGGTCAATATAGTTGAGAAAGAGCGTGACGAACTTGCTAGTGAACTGAAAAGTAAGAACACAGAAAAGCAGTTACTTGAAACAGCTTTAAAGGAAAAATATACGACTGAACTCAAGGCTAAGGATGATATTATTAAACTAAAAGACGAGGAAATTACTCTTCGTAAAGATCTAAAAGTTAAACTCTCAACAAAAATGGTTGGTGAGACTCTAGAACAGCATTGCGAAACCGAATTCAACAAACTTCGTGCGACTGGTTTTCAAAATGCATATTTCGAAAAAGATAACGATGCAACGACTGGTAGCAAGGGTGACTACATATATCGCGAAACCGACCAAACTGGGAACGAAATCATATCGATCATGTTTGAAATGAAAAACGAAGGTGACGAAACTGCAACTAAGAAAAAGAATGAGGATTTTTTACGCGAACTGGATAAAGATCGAGCGGAGAAAAAGTGTGAGTATGCTGTCCTCGTTACGCTTCTAGAATCCGAAAATGAACTATATAACACAGGGATAGTTGATGTCTCGCATAAATATCCCAAAATGTATGTGGTTCGACCTCAGTTTTTTATTCCAATGATAACATTGCTACGCAATGCGGCGATGAATTCACTTGAATACAAAGCAGAGCTTGCTTTGGTAAGGAATCAAAATATGGATGTTACCAACTTTGAAAATCAACTGAACGATTTCCGTGACGCTTTTGGTCGTAACTATCGACTGGCCTCTGAAAAATTTAAAAGCGCTGTAGACGGCATCGACAAATCTATCGCTCAACTTCAAAAGACCAAAGAAGCTTTGATTTCATCAGAAAGTAACTATCGTTTAGCTAATGACAAAGCCGAAGATTTGACAGTCAAAAAACTTGTTAGAGGTAATCCCACAATGGCAGCTAAATTTGCAGAACTTTCTGAACCCGATAAAACTACAAAGAACTCCTCCGCAAAGAAGATCTAGAGAGGTTAATATCCTGATAAATAGACCTGGCCATCTCGTCGACAATAGGACGATCCAGACGATACTTTTTCAACTCTCAACTACATTACCGCAGGTAAACACTCCTTCTCAAAGTGTTGCAACACTAGAAACTCCTTCAATTCCTGAATAATCAGGTTCATGGAAAAACATGGGAGGTCCACTTGAAATACAAAAACCACGTCGTGCGACATGGTTTTTGTTTACTTGTTTATTTATTTTCAAGTATCCCCAAAATCTTATCCAACTTATCACTCTCAATCGAATCAAGTCTTTTCATAAGTGT
>CAIQMU010000042.1 GCA_903873095.1 uncultured bacterium | reverse complement strand
GAACTCTTGGTCGTTGTTGCCATCATCGCACTCTTGGCTGCAACTATTTTGGCTTCACTTGGTTCTGCTCGAACAAAGGCTCGTGATGCCCGAACGACATCAGAACTTTCAAGCATGCGCGCACAGGCAGAGCTCTATAACAGTGATCACAGTTTCAGTTACGGATCAGCAACAGGAGCGGCTTCACTTGCAACATGTACGCTCGCCAACACTATTTTTGATACAAGTTCAGCAGTACCAAATACGGTTGCAACATTGATGGCAGATGTTCTTGCGAATGCATCAGGTGGTGATGTTACTTGTGCAAACACATCAACAACATGGGTTGCCGCTGCTAAATTACAGGGTGGTGCAGTATTCTGTGTTGATTCCAATGGAACATCAAAACAAGAAGCATCAACAATTACAACATCAGCAACGGCTCTTTCAAGTGGTCACTGCCTCTAATATCAATCAACCGCACATCGCGGTTTTTTGTTGGCTTGTTATAATTTTTTCGCTATACTTATGTTATGAAAAAAAATCACCCAACTTATCATAAGGGTTTTACCTTGATTGAACTCTTGGTCGTTGTTGCCATCATCGCACTCTTGGCTGCAACTATTTTGGCTTCACTTGGTTCAGCACGAACCAAAGCAAAAGATGCTCGAACCCAATCAGAACTCGCAAGTATGCGCGCGCAAGCAGAGCTCTATAACAGTGATCACAGTTTCAGTTACGGGTCAGTAACCGGAACGGCTTCACTTGCAACATGCACGTTGGCGAGTACGTTGTTTGATACAAGTTCAGCAGTACCAAATACGGTTGCAAAACTGATGACAGATGTTCTTGCAAATGCATCAGGGGCGCCAACTACGCCTGACGTTACATGTGCAAACACATCAACAACATGGGTGGTTGCCGCAAAACTTCAGGCCGGAACATATTCCTGTGTTGATTCAAACGGTATTTCCAAGGTATATGCTTCCACATATGCATCTTCATCAGCAGTTGTCTCAGGTGGTCACTGCCTCTAATATGAAAAAATTTCACGCAGGATTTACAGTACTTGAAATATTGATCGTACTGGCTATCATGTCCATCTTGATGAGCCTTATTCTTGTTGGTCTTAATTCGGCGCGATCGCATTCTCAAGACCAAAACAAGGTAACGGCAGTTCAAACAATTGTTGTAGGGCTTACACAGTATTATGATGCGTGCAGAAGTTATCCGGCAACACTTGATGCAACAAATCCTGCAACATGTTCTAATTTGGGTGGAAAAACAATCATTGATTTTATCCCTGATCTTGCATCGTATAATTTTAACCAAACAGGTTCAAGTTACATGTATACAGGACTCACGACGGGGCAGAGTAACTCGACAGATTGTAGTAATTTTCATATCGGTGTAAACCTCGCAGGTAGCTCAAGTGAATTTGATTCATCAAAAAGTTCATTTAGTTTGGCTGTCTATAACAGTGACCCGACAAATATTAATAGACAGTTGTCAGTTTGCGGTGGAAGTTCAGACCCAATAGATGTAACACAGCCATCTGTGTTTGATATTGAAAAATAGTATGACAGTCATCCTTGTTATTTTCGCATTCATATTGGGTGCCATCATCGGCAGTTTTTTGAATGTTGTCATTTTACGTTTGAATACTGAAAAAAATTTAGGAGGCAGATCTGCATGCATGTCATGTAGCACACAACTTGCATGGTATGAACTCGTTCCTATTTTTAGTTACCTTTTTTTACGAGGCAAGTGCAGAACATGCAAAGAAAAAATTTCTAAACAATATGTCTTTGTTGAATCGATCACGGCAATTCTTTTTGCTGGGATTATGATCAGGTTCGCACCGCTTCTTTTTTCAGGATTGATTTTCCAATTTGTCGTACAGGTTGTTTTATGGATGATCATTGTTTCAGTTGGCATGGTTATTGCTGTCTATGATACGAAGCACAAACTGATCGATGTGCGATTTCTTGGTGCGCTCGCAGTTATTTGCGCGATTCTTGGGTTATGTGATTTCCAACATGTTGGGATTATTGTACATGTCATGGGTGCAATTATCGTACCACTTCCATTTTTATTATTATGGATTATGTCCAAGGGGCGATTAATTGGATTTGGTGATATTGAAATTATGACGATTACAGGATTTTTGTTCGGTGTCATCGGAGGATTTTCTGCGGTCACGGTTGCGTTTTGGGTTGCAACAATTGCCGTTATTTTGATTGTCGGAATCAAATCAACGAGACAGCGCAAGATTGTCGAACAACATATCGCGTTTGCACCGTTTCTTCTCGCGGGAATCTATTTGGTAGGAATTTGTGGACTTGATATTTTTGCGCGAATCCTCGGAATCATGTAAACTTGTCGTATGCACAAAGGTTTCACCCTTATCGAATTCGTCGTCATTATCAGTATTTTTGCAATCATGGCGGCGGTTGCGCTCTTTAACTTCCAAGGATTTAACAGTAATATCGCACTCAGTAATGTGTCGCACGATATTGCACTCACACTTCGTCAGGCACAAGTTTTTGGTTGGTCGGCACAGACTGATACGAATGCAACAACACTGATTCCTGTTTTGGATGCAAATGGAAATCCCGAGCAGTATGCTGACGGTGTATATTTCCCGTATGATACATCAACAAATTCATTTGAACAAAAATTTTTACTCTACACAAAAACTGATCCGGTTGCTCAAAATGCAATGTACACATCAGCTGATGTTGTGAATGACACGATTAAAATTCAAGGGAATGTTCGCATTGTTGCAATACAGGCCGGCATATCAGAATCAAGTTTGGCCATTAATGCACAACATGAAGTTCCAAGTGGCGCTACGGCAATAACTCAATCAGTTTCACTTGCTTTTTCACGACCACGACCGGATGCGATTTTTTTCATAGGAAACGCCCTTGATCAAAATATGTCAGATAAATATATGGCTATTTATATTGCAAGTACCACAAATACGGACCCTCTCTATGCGGACCATGTCATTTTGGTTTCCCGATTCGGTGAAATCGAGGTACAATAAATCAAGATATGAAATTACTCCCATTAAAATTTCATAAAGGGTTCACCTTGATCGAGGTGATGGTTTCCGTTTCCATTTTTACCATTATTGTAACCGTTGGAATTGTTGCGCTTCTTACTATCAATAATGCGTATCGAAAATCACAGACACAGCGTCAAGCAATCGACAGTCTTACGTTTATGATGGAATCAATGAGTCGTCGTATTCGTACGGCTGCGACGTGGGATGGTGCTGGATACGATCTTCTTCCGGCAACATCTTTTTCTATTCATGATCAAGATAATATTGGTGTTATATATCATTGGGATCAAACGAATGGGCAACTCCTTATGAATGTCGACAATTCAGCGAGTACGAATCCTGATCTTGCGGTTCCTACACAAACTAATTATAATCTGACACCTCAGAATGTTCATATTACAAACACTCTCCCAGATGGAACCCTTCTTCCAGGGGGAGGTGTTACGTTTACAGCTCTTAAGGCAAATCCAAGTGGGCAAGGATATGTTCAAATCAATATTGGTGGATATGTAACAAATGGAAAAGAGGTAACTCCTTTTTCATTTCAAACAGGTATTTCAAAACGTGTGACAGATTAGTTTATTTTTTAAAAAATCTATGTTTATCAATCGCTCACAATTTCATAAAGGATTTACTCTGATTGAAACATTGTTTGCGGTGTTAATTTTCTCGTCGGCATTGATTGCTCTTATGACAATTGCGGGACGAGGGATTTCTGCAACAGCAGACGCAGAACAAGAAACAACAGCTTCTTATTTAGCCCAAGAAGGTATTGAAATTGTGCGTAATATTCGTGATACAAATTATGGAAATAGTGCACCATTATGGGATACTGGATTTTCAACATGTACTCAAACAGCACCTTGCAAGGTTTTATATGGAATTGGTGCTACTACACCAACACTTGTATCGTGTGGCGGAACGACGTGTCCATATGTTGCTTATGATGCACAGCATGGTGTTTATTCAGACGCAGGAATACCTTCGGAATATCTTCGTACTATTTATAGTATTCCAGCTCCTATTCCAATGAATTCAACAATTACAACAACAAACGAATATGAAATTGTTTCAAATGTGAGTTGGGTCTCTAAAACAATTCCACATGTTGTCACTCTCAATACTATTCTCAAGGATTGGCACTAATCTTCTTTTATGAATTCACTTCTTAAAAAAATGAAAGAAACTCAAAAAGGATTCGTTATTTTATTTACGATCTTGATTTCGTCGATCATTCTTATGATTGGTTTTGGAATTTTCTCAATTGCGACACGAGAAACAATTTTATCAAGTACGGCTCGAGAAGCACAATTTGCATTTTATGCAGCTGATGCGGGTGTTGAATGTGCGCTGTACTATCAAACTCATTTTCCACAAGTTTTTGATGGTGCGCATAATGGATTTTCTGGTGCAATGCCTGGAAGTGTTCCTAGTTGTGGGATGGCAAATCTTGATGGAACGGGAGGTTATGGAACAAGTAGTAATCCAGAACAATTTGATATTATGGTTGATTCAGTTCAAAAAACATGTGCGCATATAACAGTATATGATCAGGATCCAACGACGCGTCGAATTATTTCAGAAGGGTATAATATTTGTTCTCTTGATTCAAATGGTATTCCAAAACCTGTAACAAGTAATCCACTGTTAGTCGAACGTGTACTAGATACAACATTTAAGCCTTAGTTTAACTATGAACAAGCAGGATGCAAAAAAAAGAATTGATGAACTTATAAAACTTGTCGAACATCACGGCGATCAATATCACAAGTATGATGCGCCTGAAATTTCTGACGAGGCGTATGACGCACTTGTTCGTGAGCTTGCAAGTCTTGAAAAACAGTTTTCCGAATTCAAGCAGAAAAAAACTCCAACAGAAAAAGTTGGTGGAAAAATATTAGAGGGATTTGTTAAAACAAAACACCTTGTTGCTCAGTGGTCGTATGACAATGTTTTTGGATTTGAAGAATTAAAACAGTGGGATGAACGCAATCGAAAAATTTTAGCAAAGTCCGGAGCCCCCTCTTTTAGAGGGGGGCAGGGGGGTGTGTTGTCCGGACAACTTGAATATTGTTGCGAACTTAAAATTGATGGATTAAAAATAATTCTCACCTACGAACAAGGTGTTTTGAAGGTTGGTGCAACACGTGGTGATGGGGCGGTGGGTGAAGACATTACTGAAAATATCAAAATGATTAAAAGTATCCCGCACACGATTTCGGATAAACGAATCCTTGTTATCATTGGTGAAGTTTGGATGAAAAAAAGTGATTTGGTAAAAATAAACAAGGAACGAGGAATACAAAACTTGCCACTCTATGCAAATCCAAGAAACTTGGCAGCGGGAACACTTCGTCAGCTCGATACGTCCATTGTTGCGTCTCGTGACTTGCAAACATTTTTTTATGATCTTGTTGTGCTAGGTGATGAAAACGCATTTGCTACGCATGAACAAGAATTAAGTTTTTTAAAGACAAATGAGTTTTCAGTAAATAAAGAAACAAAAATAGTTGATTCACTTGAAAAAATTCAAAAATTTGTCGACGATTGGACCGCCGATAGAAATAATCAAGAATATGGAATTGATGGGGTCGTTATTAAATTAAACGATACGTCACTCCGCACGGATCTTGGATATACGGCGAAATCACCACGGTTTGGTGTTGCATATAAATTCCCAGCCGAAGAAGTCACAACCATTGTGGAAAACATTGAAATTCAAGTTGGACGTACAGGAGTACTCACACCAGTGGCTCATTTGAAGCCAGTTCTTGTTGCGGGTTCAACGGTTTCGCGTGCGACGCTTCACAATCAAGATGAAATCGATAGATTGGATGTACGTGTTGGTGACACGGTTATTTTGCGTAAGGCAGGTGATATTATTCCAGAAATTTTACAAGTTTTAATCGAGCTTCGCCCAAAGAAAACAGAAAAATTTATTATTCCAAGTGTATGCCCCGTGTGTAATGCCGCTGTTTCGAAAAAGAAAGGTGGATTGGGAGATGATTCCGTTGCGCTCTATTGTACGAATCGTCATTGCCCTGCGCAGTCGCTTGAAAACTTGATTCATTTTGCTTCTAAAAAAGCGATGAATATTGTTGGAATGGGTGAGAAAATTGTTGAAAAATTGTTGAACGAAAACTTGATTAAAACGCCGGTTGATATTTTTAACTTGAAAAAAGAAAATCTGGAACAGCTTGAAAAATTTGGTGATTTGTCAGCGAGTAATTTAATTGAATCGATTGAGATGAGTAAACAAGTATCACTTCCAAAATTCTTGTTCGCGCTTGGTATTCATCATATCGGCGAGGAAACAGCGGATTTGATTGCGCAGTCACTATCATTTAAAAATAATTCAGAACTTGTAGATAAATTATTTAATATTACTGATGAAGATTTGATCAAGATAAATGGAATAGGAGATACTGTTGCTGAATCGTTTGTTGATTATATAAACGACCCCGAAAGAAAAGAGGTGATCTCAAAACTTTTTGAAATTCTCACGATTACTCCCCAATTAGAAACCAAGAAACAACGCCTCAAATTTTCAGGAATGACGTTTGTATTAACAGGAACACTTCCGACATTATCGCGTGATGATGCAAAAGAGAAAATAAAATTCCTTGGTGGCAAGGTTTCTTCGTCGGTTTCATCAAAAACTGATTATGTTGTAGTAGGTGATGACCCGGGATCTAAATACGATGAGGCAGTAAAGCTTGGCATCAAAATCTTGGATGAGGAAGGATTGACAGCTTTGATGAAATAAGATAAAATACTTTTAAACTAAAAACAATAAAATATGGACAAGCAATTATTTAAAAAAGTCTGCAAGTACGTTTTTTTGCAAGAAAACATCAAAAAGCTTCAGGAAAAATTGGAGGAAAAGACGAATGAAGTCGAAAGGTCGAGATCTGATATGGAAGAAGATTTAGATCGATTCTTCGATGACTACATCTTTGCTGAAATCAAACAAAAATTTTGGGACCTCACAACTAATTATTTAACGAAAGAGTATTCGAAAAAAGGTGGCAAAACGGTAGCTATTTTCCTATGTAATGCCATTATTGATCTTTATTCTAATCATCAAGAAAAAATAAT
>CAIQMU010000041.1 GCA_903873095.1 uncultured bacterium | reverse complement strand
GTTTTATAAAACTCAGGAAATATTTCCAATGCAAAGAATACCTCTTCCTCTTCTTTATTCTGAATAAGCGGAACAGCATTACCTACGATATTCATTTTTTCTTGATCATTATAAAGATCTTCTGTAGTCCAATTCCTCTTACACAACTCCTCATCTATTCGCGGCTTTGCCTGTTCTTTGAGGAAATTCATCAGGTCCTGTTTGTCAAAGCCGATCATATTCTCTTTTTTATAATAATATTTCATATGTGAAAAACTATTTGGATTTCGGTGTAAAATTAACGTCTATTTGTAGTGTCGTATAAGTGTTGTCATCAATCTGATTTGGTTTGCCATGAAAGATAAACTCCCCGAAAGCCAGCATCAGTATCAGGAGGCCCATAATGAAAACTCCTATGAAAGAATAGTAAAGGAAATCAAGTGTTTTATGAACTGGAATTTTTGTTTTTTCGGTAAAACTTTTGTTTTCTAAAATAGATTTTTCATTGTACTCATTTACATCTTGGATAGTAAGTGTCTCGTCATCTATTTTTGAAAGGATGTCTTTTACAAGATCTAATTGGATATTTAATGAAGTGTTTTGTGCTTTCCATATCGTATTCAAATCAAACCTATCTTTACGTGGAATATAAAAACAGATGCCCAAGCCTGCAAAGAAGGAAAATAGGAAGCAGCACATACTAACGCATAGCAGGATATGATTAATGGAAATGTTAAATTGCAATATGATTGGAGTAACAACTCCAATCATAACCACTGCAATACTCAACAAGGAGAGACAGAGATTGTATTGCTTGTCTGATGTACCCCTTAGTCCGTTTTGAATATACTCGACTCCAGAATGATAAATATTCATGAGGAGTTCTCTTGTTCTGGTGAATTCTTGTTTTGCCAATTCGAGTTTTTCCTTAGGAAATTGAGACATGTTGTTAATAGTAGTCCAATTATGGAAAAAGTCTATTTTCTATAGTTATCCCCTCCTCCGCTCGACTTCGTGTTTGTCTAGGGTAATGTGTCGTGTGTGGACACACTAACGGAAAAAGAACCAATACGATACTGCCTCTATAGCAGAAAATCCTCCGAAGCGGAGGAACGTCAGGCGCTGTCGATCGACTCCCAAATTAAGGAGATGTTCGAGATCGCGAAGCGAGAAAACTTGGAAGTCGTCGAGATTTACCGCGAGTCGCACTCGGCCAAGGACTGCGGACAGCGGCCCGTCTTCAACCAACTACTAGTAGATATCCGCGAAGGAAAATTCCAAGGCATCCTCGCGTGGCATCCCGATCGGTTGAGCAGAAACGCGGGAGATCTCGGTGCGGTAGTAGATTTGTTGGATCAGAGAAAATTATTAGAAGTGAGAACTTACAGTCAGCGATTCACAAATAATCCAAGTGAGAAATTTCTGCTCATGATTTTGGGATCTCAAGCGAAACTTGAAAATGATAATAAAAGTGTGAATGTAAAACGAGGACTCAGGGCGAGGTGCGAGATGGGACTCTGGCCGTGCATCGCACCCACGGGCTACCTGAACTCTAAGACCAAGGACGCGCAACAGTGCCGGATCTTCGTCGATCCTGTCCGCGGCCCTGTCATCAAGGAAGTCTTCGAGAAGGTTGGCAACGAGGGGTGGAGCGGGCGAAAGGTATACCGGTGGCTGAAGGATGCGGGATTCAAGGGAAAGTATGGAAAGCCACTCTTCCTGAGCAACATCTACATGCTGCTCGACAACCACCTGTACTACGGGAGATTCGAGTATCCGAGGAACAGCGGGAAATGGTATGACGGCGTGCACACCCCTCTCATCTCCAAGGAGCTCTTCGACAGTGCTCAGAGGCAGCTCCGCATCCGCGTGCGTACGAAGAACCAGAACAAGGAGTTCGCATTCACGAGGATGCTCTCGTGCGGCAGCTGCGGGTCGGGCGTGACGGCTCAGGACAAGTTCAAGACACTCGCGGACGGCTCGGTCGCCAAGTACATCTACTACGGGTGCACGAGGGCGAAGAACATCAATTGCAAGGAGGGTTACGTCGAGGAGAGGGTTCTGATCCAACAACTGCTCGGGATCATCGACCAAGTTGACCTGGACAAGTCGGGTATACGCAAAAAGCTCCAGATGGAGATTGAGCGGCACAAGAAGTTCCAGTTCGGAATTCTTGGGCTGGCCCAGGAGGATCACTCTGCAAAAGATGTAGATGTAAGGAATTATGCTAAATATATCCTTAATGAAGGTTCTGTTTTTGAGAAAAGGGATTTACTGATATGCCTAAAATCAAACCTGATCTTAACAGAGAAACGAGTGAGTATTAAGCTGTAAACTTTAAAAAAATCTCTTGAATTTCCAATGGTATTTCCTCCTTTGTAGTGATATAGGTTTGGAAAACTTCAGCGCATCTTGGCTTTGATGGTAAATAATGAGTTCTGGTAGAGTCAGATGCAATTTTGTCAGAAAGTAATTTATGGAATTTTGTTGCCGCAGTCGCAGGATTTAGCATTCCTCTCAAAGTAACAAGGTCTCCCTCGACAAGTGTTATACCGCATTCATCTTTGACGAGTCGAATCCACAAATCATTTGGAAGCAGATCTTCCAAATCACAGGTTCCAAGCAAATAAATATTTGATCCAACTTCATTTGTATCTTTATCAAAAATACAATGGACAATACTGTCTGTTTTCTTAAAGTCCTTTAAGATATTTTCTAAGATTGTCTTATTGGCTGCATACTGACCAATACCACCAAGTGTTATAAGTTTTATGGAATCCTCCTCTAAACTTTTTCCATGATGGAGTTTATAAAAGTGAGGAATTAAAACTTCTTCGCTCTCTCCTTCTATAGCCAGGAATTTATCGAAAAACAGAATATCGCTATTTCGCACTCCTAAGCTATCATGCAGGTCGTCAATTGAGCTACATTTAAGAATCTCAGAATATTTACTGTCCAATTTTACTTTATTGATTTCATTCAAATGCAACCTATCAACAAAGATAGTTGAATGCGTTCCCAGAAATACTTGGTAATCACTAAGGGCAAGATCTGATATGATTTTATACAATTCTCTTTGTGCAGTGGGATAAAGATGTGCTTCTGGTTCGTCAAAACACCATATGAAATTCTTTATCTTTTCACTATCTCCCGAACCTCTTTTACTTGCCCATTTTAAAAATGAGAATAAGATCTGACGCTTGATCCCTTCTCCTTGCGATTCAAGCCTAATATCTCCATCCGTTGTTGTTTTGTTAATAATTAAGTCTGAAATCTTCTCACTCACTGAGAAGTTAATTTTTGCCTTAATACCGTTTATGGTCTTTAAATCTTTAGTTAACTCTCGTGTTAAAGCCTCGAATTCCTTATTTACCTCTTCGGTTGCGGTTTGGCTAAGGGTTGCTGCTTGAGCCACTAATTCCACTTTTGATTTCTCAATTTTACTCTTCATTACGTCATTCGCTAAGTTCTCTATATCAGTCAATGATGTATTCCAATCAATATAGCGATAGGTGGGCAATAGCTTAATATCATCCTTAGCAAAACCTGGGATTTCTGCCCAATCCAGTTTTGCGCCAGTCTTTTTGTATAAAGCTCTGATTAGTTCAAAATTTGCAAATCTACCTTTGTTATTATCATTTTGTATTTCCTCATCACTCACCGCCTTTTCCTTCCTTAATGCCTGGAGATCTTTATCTTTTTTGTTCCACAAAGCCAACGCAGGGTCACTTTCATTTAAACAAAGGAAGTACTTACCAACGGCATTATTATTTTCAAATTGTTTTAATACAATAATTCTATTATTACCCAGGCTTTCAATGGCCCACTTAAGTTGAGATGAGGCATTATCAATAAAATCCTCTGTAATTTCATTTTCTTCAATAATAAACTCACCGATAATAATTGCTCCATTTGCTGTGTTGTTAAAAATAGGTATTTCAAATGATTCAAAGATCTTATTGTAAGCCTCTTCTGATATGAGGGTATTAGAAATGTCGGAAGTTGTACGAGTTTCGGTAGATACATTAAAAACAGCTTTGGGATCAAGCAAAAGACCGATTGATTTTAAAATAGTTGATTTTCCAGCATCATTGATACCAATTAAAGTATTTGGGCTATCCTTTAACGATTCAAGATTTATACCTTGGCAACTTTTATAGTTTATGGCTGCGAATCGTTTTAAATACATTGTTCCTGATTATATATAAATTCGGAAATAAAAGATAATTGACCCCTCCTGTTCCTTCGATACTTAAACTTAATGTTGCCAGACATGGACTCGAACCATGATAGACGGCACCAAAAACCGTAGTCCTACCATTAGACGATCTGGCAATATTACTCGTTCCCAATTTGGTAATATCGGGAATGTGCAGGGATTGTATCATAAAAAACCCACTCTTCCAAGCAAAAACCCGCATGTGCGGATTTTACTTGATAATAGCAGCTAGGTGAAGCAATACTAGAAATCCACCAATCGAGAGAAGAAATAGTCCAAGTCCAACAGGTGATCCCCATGAAAACCATGAGCCCCAACTGCGCCAGTTTTTCATCGCCTCGATGTTTTCTCGGTCACCGTTTTTCGCCTCGTCGAGAATTCTCTGCTTAACTGCAAATGTAAATTCTTTGACGAAACCTTGTTCAGTATCCTGAGAATCTTTTTGATGATCATTCATAACGATAAGATATGATGAGTTCTGATAAGTCTTGGCTTTGATGCAAACCGCGATTCGGTTGTTCCCCAAGAGGCCGAGTGAAAAACGCGGAATTATGTGCTGGGCTCATTATTCCCTAAAATGCGAATGAGTGCAAGTTCTACAGGAATCACCGGGATACTTGATTTTTTAACTTCACCAAGAAGTTTCAAAAACTCGGCGAGGAGATCAGAATTAATGACGTTCTTTTCACTCGCCCAAGATTTGATTTTCGAAACTCGATCTGGGTTCATATCAGTTGAAAGTGTTTCCGCAAATTCTGGCGTAAACCGATATAGCAATACAAGTCGACAAATATCGATGACGTTTTCGAGAAAATCATCTACAGCGTGCCCTTCGTCTGAAATTTTATTCAAAATTGAAATAGAAGATTCTAAATTTTTTGAAACAAGTGATGTTACAAAATCCAACACAATCTCATGACTTGAAACAGAAAATGTTTTTTCTACTTGATCTAAAGGAATATCTTTCATTCTCTCCAAAATTCCAAGAGTATCTCGAAATGCGCCATCACCTCGTTTTGCGATGAATTGCGCGACTTCTTCGTTCATGGGAATTTTTTCTTTTTTTGCAACATCTTGAATTAAATTTACAAGAATTTCAATACTTGGTTTTTTGAATTCAAAAACCTGACATCGTGATTTAACCGTATCAAGAACTTTATGAAGTTCAGTAGTCGCAAGAATAAAAATAACATGTAGAGGTGGTTCCTCGAGGGTTTTGAGCAGTGCATTAAATGCAGATTTAGAAAGCATATGCACCTCGTCCAAAATGTAGACCTTGTATTTTGAATCAAATGGAAGCGTCGAAACACCTTCCACCAATTCGCGAATTTGATCAACGCTATTATTCGACGCTGCGTCGATTTCATAAATATCACTTGGACTTGTCCCAAGTTCACGTGCAAAGATGCGCGCGATCGATGTTTTTCCCGTTCCACGAGAACCGGCAAACAAATAGGCATGCGATAGATTTCCAGATTTTAAAGCTGACTGTAATGCATGCACGACATGATCTTGACCAAGAACAGCATCGAACGTTTCAGGGCGATATTTGCGATAGAGTGAGAGTGACATGACACCATTTTAACATGTTGTTTTCAATAAAAAAAGCCGCGTGTAAAGAAAAATTTTATTCAAGAAAAAGCCACCTAAACGGTGACTAAAGATCTTTCTTGTACACATCCTTCTCTGAATTCTCTTGAATTACGCCCAACGTACCCCTTAACTCTCTCGGTCTCAGCATACTGACCAGATGATTCAGGAAGGAATAATTTAACACCATCCAGTGATACGTATTCCGGCATTTCCATCTTTTGAATATGGAATACCGAGGCCTCCTTTTTCAGAAGATCGTATTTCCCCACAGATATGTGAAAACATTTTAATGGACGTTCATGCCAGAACTTTGGATCTCTTTTTATCCAGAATGCTTCTTGTGTAATAAAAGTTCATGAATCTCATCTGAAAAGAGAGAAATTTCGACACAATGACCTTTGATTGGTTCACAGGTGATTGATGAATTTTCAAGCAGTGAATCAACAGATGCTTGATCGAGCCGGATCATTAAATGATTTGTATTAATGGTTACTTTCATGGTATTTAATTTTTAATCATACTATCACTTATTCAAGAATTCGTCAACTATTTGTTGTACTTCATTCCCATTTTTAGTATCCATCAATTTAATGCGCAATTCCTTTGCGCCAGGAAAACCAGTGGCATACGCCTTGTAATGTTTTTTCATCACCGCGAAATTTTTCACATCGCCAAGCATTTTCTCAAACAATCGCGTATGCTCAACCATGACAGCTAATTTCTGTTCAAGTGGAATATCTGAAATAGTATATTTCGAATCCCCCATTATTTTTTTCGCCCATGATGTTGGTAACATGCGCAAGAAAAAACTTTGGCGCCAACTGCCTTGTTTTTTGATAGAAACATCACGATTAAAAATCCAAGGATTTCCAAACAGCGCGCGACCAATCATGATTCCATCAGCCCCCGTCTTCTTGGCTTTTTGTATTCCATCGTTTATAGATGACACATCACCATTTCCAATAATAATAGTGTTTGGTGCGAGCATATCGCGAAGTGCCACTACACGAGAAATATAATTCCAGTTTGCTGGAACTTGTGACAAATCTTTTCGAGTACGTGCATGCACAGTAAGCGCATCAAGTTTTTCTGAAAGTAATTTTACAATCCATGTATCAATTTCATCACGTGAATATCCAACACGTGTTTTCACTGACAGGGGAATATTTTTTCCAGCATCAATTATACCAAGTCTCGCTGCACGAATAATTTCAATCGCGCGTTCCGGTGTTTTTATCATCGCCGAACCGCACCCTTGTTTTTCAATCGTTCGATCAGGACACCCCATATTGATGTCGATCCCATCAAATCCAAGTTCCGCACATAGTTTGCATGCTGTGCGCATATTTTCTGGATTACTTGAAAATAACTGTGCAACAATCGGTCGTTCAGCTTCGGAATATTCCAAGTCTTTCAGAAGTTTTTCTCGTCCTTTTGGATGACATAATCCGTCAGCGGAAACAAATTCGGTCCACGTTACATCAGGCTTGCCGTACTTTACAATAATACTGCGGAATGCAGCATCGGTAACATCCGCCATGGGCGCAAGGACAAAAAATGGTTTTTTATTTTGTTTTAATCCTTGCCAGAAATTCATTAACATACCATATCAAAAAAAGCCTTCCTTTGAAAGCTTTTTAGTGTATTTTCTTTTTACTGATTGTAGTTTTTACAACTGGAGCAGCTTTTTGAACAACTGGAGGACTTTGTGTAACAGGAGCTGCTGTCTGAAACTTATAATAAATTTTTCCCGTGAAGCGCAAATCAATATACTGCAAGGTTTCAGGATGTGATGAGAATGCATCTTGAAAACTTTTATCGGTCAACACAAACCCGAGTGCTTGCCCAATAGTAACAGCATCCTGTGATTGTAGTATCAAAATTTGTGCACCATTTGGAATGACAGAATTTTCTATTCAATACGCATCATTCTATCATAACACTCATAAAGATGGGGGAGAAAGGAAAGGCAACCGCCATGCTTGAAAAACTGAGCGACCTGATGCG
>CAIQMU010000040.1 GCA_903873095.1 uncultured bacterium | reverse complement strand
TCTTTTAAAAAATTGGATGCTTTATTTAAAAGATGACTTTTTATTGCTTTTTCAAATTCAGAATATTTTTCTGGAGGGAAATCTTTTCCATATGTTTTAAAAAGTTCTTCATCAAGAGATAATCTGACAACATTTTCTTGTTCAAGTTTTTTTGCATATGTTGTTTTCCCTGAACCAGGTAAACCACAAAGAATATACAGTATTGATGTTTCCATATTCTAATCTAAATGTCCCCCTTCAATCTTATCTTGTAATGTCCGCAGTTCCTTCAGCCACACTTGCGCTTGTTCAGCATTCGGTGGAGTTCCGTGCCATTTGAAATCAAATTCGATTTCTGAAATTCCTTTTCCTGGAATGGTGTGTGCGATGATGACTGTTGGTTTTTCGGTAATTGCCTTGGCTTGGTTTACCGCATCAACGATTTCGTTAAAATTATGCCCGTCGATTTCAATCACATGCCAGTTGAATGCTCGCCATTTGTCTGCCAAGGGTTCAAGAGGCATAACACTTTCTGTTGTTCCATCAATTTGAATATTATTTCGATCAATGATTGCGGTCAGGTTTGAAAGTTTTTGATTTCCGGCAAACATGATGGCTTCCCATGAGTTTCCTTCGTCGAGTTCCCCATCTGACATACAGCAATAGACATGATTTTTCTTACCATCTACACGAAGACCAAGCGCCATGCCAGAAGCCTGTGATAATCCTGAACCAAGTGGGCCAGAAGTATTTTCAAGTCCCGGCAGTGCGTGACGTTCTGGATGACCTTGAAGTCTTGAACCAAATTTACGAAGCGTTAACAATTCTGCCACAGGAAAATATCCCGCGTGTGCCATCGTTGCATAGCGTACCGGAACGATATGTCCGTTTGATAAAATTAACCTATCGCGTTCTGACCAATCAGGATTTTTTGGATCGTGATTTAAAATATGAAAATACATTGCTGTAAAAATATCAGCCATGCCAAGTGGACCAGCGGTATGCCCTGATCCTGCAGCAACCAGCATTTCAATAATCGATTCGCGAATAGCGACAGCTTTTAATTCCAAGTCTTTGATTTGTGAGTCGGATAACATGTCTCTATTGTAGCAAAGATTTCAACTTTGCAATATTTTCTGAGACATCTCCACTAAAAACTGAACTGCCACAAATAAACCTCGTTGCTCCAGCAGATTCAAGAATACCGATTGTTTCGGTGTTTACTGAACCATCAACCTGAATTTCGATGCCTGGATATTTTTCTTTCAAGATTTGGATATATTCAATTACCCTCGAATCGAAAGGTTCTCCTTGTTTTCCAATTTCCTTGATTCCCATAACTTGCACTTTTCTACAGTTAAAATACTGATACCAATATTGAAACTTTTCAAGATCAGTAGATATTGAAAATGCAAAAACTGTTATCTCTGGCCTCAGCCAAGAAAATGCATTAAAAGAAAGGGCAAATTGCGTTGCTAACCATTCATTATTTTCAAGTGAATCTAAATGAAACACAATATGATCAGGATGAAACATTTCCCATAAAGGACAATATTGATCTGCATTTTTTACCATAAGATCAAGTTCTATCGAAAATCCTTCAAGTTTTTTGTGAAATTCTTGATCGTCCTCAACTACGTCTACTAAATCGAACAGATCGCCTTTTTCATTCATTGGCCATGTTCTTGTTTCTACAAAACTGCCGTCACAAACATCAATTTGAATCCCTCCAGAATATCCAGCCTCAACAAGCTTGTTTAATTTTTCAACAAGTTCTTCACGAGATTTCGGTAAAATTGCGGGGATGATTTGGTTCATATTAAAATTCTTCAATTCTTCGTTCGTGGCGCGGGTCACTTGAAAATTCTGTCTCAAGGAAAACTTTTACGGCGAGTTTTGCTTCTTCTTCGCTCATAAATCGTGCACCGAGAGATAGTACGTTTGCGTTATTATGCTCGCGTGAAATGCGTACGATTTCAACATCGCCTCCGTAATATTCAGTTGCGCGAATTCCTGAAATTCTGTTTGCATCCATGGCTTCGCCTTGGCCTGATCCACCAATAACAACCCCTCTGTTTGTTTCGTCAGCTGCGACAGCTTCGGCGCAAGGTGTTACAAAATCTGGATAGTCATCATTTTGATCAAGTGAAAAAGCACCATGATCAACAACTGTGTGACCCAATTCTGTAATGTATTTTTTAAGTTGTTCTTTCAGATCAAACCCAACGTGATCTGCGGCAATGTGAATGTTCATGTTTTTATGATTCGTCTAAAATAATTCTCTTTTCAAATCCTCCGCGATCTTGTAATTTTGCATTCTTGATTTCGAGAATATCTTCACTTGAATAATTCTTGTATTTTTTAATGGCATCAATAACTTCCAAAATATCAGCAAGTTCATCACGTGTTTCATCTTTCTGAAACTCGGCAACTTCTTCGGAAAGTTTTTCCTTCAACTTGATCCAGTATTCTCTGTCTTCTGCAATATGGGTTGTATGAACAACACCTTTTTCATCAAGAATTTCAGGAATCTTATCGCGAACAAGTTTGTTATAAACTGTCATATGACGAGTATACCAAAAAACCCCTCTTTCGAGAAGTTTTTGTGGTGCGTATATTTTTACACGAACGTAAGCGCAATTCCCTTCTTGTTACCACGTCCTGTTCGTCCGATTCGGTGAACGTAGGTGTCGTATGAAGATGGAATTTCGTAGTTGATCACATGCGTAACACCCGAAATGTCGAGTCCTCGCGCGGCAACGTCCGTTGCAATAAGTACTTGTGATTTACCTGTCGAGAATGCTTCGAGTGCAGCTTGTCGCTGTCGATGCTCGCGGTCACCGTGGATTGAACCCACTTTGAATCCTCGATCGAATAATTCGTCATGCAACCTGTCAACTGATCGTTTTGTTTCAACGAAAATCAATACTTTTGAAAATGATTGATTCTTGAGCATGTCACACAACACTTCAAGTTTCTTTGATTTGTCTGTAACACGAACAACATCCTGATCAACGTTCTTTGAAGTATCTCGTGTCTTGACCGAAATCTTAACAGGATTTTTCAAAAACTGATGAACAAGTGCTTCAATTTCCTTGGCCATGGTAGCCGAGAACAAAAGCATCTGTCGTTCAGTTGGAATTTCTCGCAAGAAATAGCGAACATCGTCGATGAATCCCATATCGAGCATTCGATCGGCTTCATCCAAAATAACTGTTTTCACATCAGAGATGTTAAGTTTTTTTCGTTCAAGAAGATCTTTCAATCGTCCTGGTGTTCCAATAACAATATGATGAGGATATTCCAAATTTTTCATTTGCGCTCGAATAGGAGCTCCTCCGACACAGGTAACATTGAAGATACCAAGTGTCTTTGTGAGTTCCATACATTCTTTTTGGATCTGCAGAGCAAGCTCGCGTGTTGGTGTAATGATAATTGCTTTATGCTTCTTGTCATGCATGATCTTGTTGATTGTTGGAATCAAGAATGCGGCAGTCTTGCCTGTTCCTGTGTTCGCCAAACCAATAATATCTCGTCCATCGATAACGTAAGGAATCGTCTGGTCCTGAATAGGACTTGGAATGACGTATCCTTTTTTAACAATGTTGTCTTTCAATTTTTGATCGATTTTAAAATCGTTGAATGTGTGATTTGGTGAGTAGACTTCTTCTACGACTGTTTCAGCTCGGTTGATGAATTTTGAAATGTCGATGCGATCACCAGAGAACTTTCGTCCTCCTCGACCTCCACCGTTTCCACCTCGAAACCCTCCTCCTCGCGTGCCCTGCGAAGCTCGTCCGAATGGACGAGCGGAGCGGGGCGCGTCTGAACGTGAGTCATTTCGAGCGCCTCGCGGTGCTGTTCCTCGACTTGGGCCTCCACGTGAAAAACGCGGTTTTCGCCCACCAAAATCGCCAATTGGCGTATTTCCTAATGTGTACATACTATGTGTTTGTCTCAAAGGGCTTTCGGCCCGTACCGCGGCTTGAGAATGAATTAAATGCGGCTATGCGCCTCGCCCTCCTTTGTAAATCGAGAGGCTTAGCAGCCTCGGTTCCGCGGTGCCTTGTAAATAGGCTGTTTGCGGGAAAAATAAAGAGAAAAATAACGCCTGTACATCATAGCACAAAGGCGTTATTTTGGCAAGCAATAAAAAAGACCACCGTTAGAACGATGGTCTTACTCCTTACATGTCCTGTTTTTACAGAACAATGTAAAGCCATGCTTTGTCTGATTTGTAGAAATACGTAGCAAGGTCAGCATTGGGCTTATCGAAATAATTCGCTATCCCTTGTTTGCTGAGTAGTAGTGAAACTGCCTGCAGCACCTTTTCCATATCGATAAAGAATTTACCATTATCGCTTGCTCCCATTTCGCTGAACGATTTAGTTTCGTTTGACCCAAGAGTATGCCAGGCATCTCCATCGTTAGGTATTCCCAGAGCCTGTCTCCAGTAGCTCTTACCGTCATACTTGTCTTCGAGTCGCACTAAGCCGACATTCACATCTTCGCCAGGTACATTATCGATGACGAATGATGTACTGCCCGCCTTTTTCTTGAAGGCGATGATCTGAAGATAGTACGCGAAGATACGACGCGCAACGATTTCAATTCTTTGGTTTTCTGTTAATACTGCTGGTACTGTGCTCATGTTATTTAAAATTTAATTGTTATGAAATTATATAACTATTATAGCATAGTTATAATAATAAGTCAAATAATCAAAAAACCTCATATTTTGAGGCTTTTTGAAAGACTATTTAATCCTTTCAAATATTTTTCTCCCACCAGAAATCTCCGCTGCTAATTTCCAATGTTCATTTCCCAAATATCTTTCCAGATAGACCATACCCCCTTCTATAATAATACCATCGTCTTCAGTGGTTCTTTGTATCTCTTCAGCTAATTATCTACCAATTCTGCAGGATTAATAACTAAAGTCTCTACTGATTCTATCTCCTTCGGTCTGACTGACATCATACTTGTCGGCTTACCATAAGACAAATATCCATCCGTATTTTTAGTTTCAAACCCAGTTTGTGTTGTTTTTATATTTAAATTCAAGAGGCTATCAGAGAAATTTGAAGTGGGAAGAATTTGAAACGACTTATCTAACTCGTCAGATTTATAAATAACCTTACTATGTATATTATTAGTATTGTCTTTCCAAACTATGTGATACTTATCCCAAGATTGACCTCCGAATTTCTCACTTATTAAAACGAAATTAAAATTATAATATCCCTCTATTTGAACCTTGGCTCTTTTATCTGCAATATTTTTAATAAAAGATACCGCCTCTTCTTCATGTAGAATATTAAATTGCTCCAATATAAAATCTTTTCTAGTTTCCTGTCGTTCCTTAATTCCCTTTTCTACATCATGAGCAAATTTGGGATCATTGAACTTTTTAAGATCTAATCCTGAATTTAAATTTTCCATAATTTATTTAACTACTTAGTAATTGACTCCCCCGTTTTAATTACATGCTCCACAAGCGAACTCGTATACCCCCACTCGTTATCATACCACCCCAAAACTTTTACAAGGTTTCCACCAACCACGCGCGTCATCGCAAGATCAGCAATTGATGTATGTGGATTTCCAAGAATATCACTTGAAACAAGAGGTTCATTTGTGACCGCAAAAACTTTTTTCCATTGATCAGACGCAGCTGCATCAGTAAGAATCTTGTTTACTTCTTCTGCAGTCGTTGCACGTTTCGCAATAAACGTAACATCCACAATCGATCCAGCAGGAACCGGAACACGCAGAGAAATTCCATCAAACAACCCTTCCAATTTTGGATAAGCTTTGGTCACCGCAATCGCAGCACCCGTTGAACTTGGCACAATGTTTTGTGCAGCCGCGCGACCTTCTCGTAAATCTTTTTTACTTGGCCCATCAACAAGTGCCTGTGACGCCGTATAACCATGCGTCGTACTCAAAAGTGCTTTTTCAATTCCAATAGCAGCATCCAAAATACCAATCAGTGGAGACGCCGCATTTGTTGTACATGATGCATTACTCGTAATGTCGCATGTACCAAATTGATTTTCGTTTACACCGAGTAGAATCGTTGCACCAGCAACTGCATCCGCACCAGTCAGATCACCTTCTTTTGCAGGAGCAGTGATAACAACCTTTTTCGCTCCGTCATCAATATGAAATTTTGCTTTCTCGTATGAAACGAAAAGTCCAGTGGACTCAACTACAACATCAATAGCCAAATCTTTCCAAGGAAGTTTTGTCGTATCTTTTTCTGAAATGAAATTAACTGTTTTTCCATCTAACACAAAATTCTTTCCGTCATTTTTGACATCATGATTCCATGTTCGATACACGGTGTCGTATTTCAGCAAGTATGAAAGACTTTCAAGACTTCCCAAGTCATTAATCGCAACAATTTCAAGTTCCGGTCGTTCCCATGCAATTTTCAAAAATGCACGTCCGATACGCCCGAATCCGTTAATAGCTACTCGAATTTTTTTGTCTGTATTCATGCGACAATTATATCCCATCCGGCAAAACTATGCCAAGACATTCGATAAACTCATGTTAAATAAGCAAAAAACCGCAATCATGCGGCTTTTTTCTCGGCAAATCTGGAAGGTAGCAGGCTTCCCTGCTCATCCATAATATCTTTATAGTACTCTTTCAGCTCATCAGGCCTTCGATAGTGGATCGAGGTCTCATTCGGAATCGCGCGTTCAAATCCTACTTTCTTGTTGATTGCAAAACACCTTGCAACGGGATTATCTGCATGAATTCCAAACTCACCACGGAGAAGCGCTGTTTTTGCAATGCGATCATCTTCCGGTAGTTGTACATATTCCCACGCGCGAAGTTTCTTGTCGTAATCGGGAATATCCTCAATATACCGAGGAACTTCCAAACGATTATCCTTATTCACAACCATTTCTATTTGAATACCTTCTTTCATAAGGCAAGTATAGCGGATTTTTAGACAAGAAACCAAGAACTTGACAAAATAAGTAAGAAGATATATAGTATGTCCGAATATTTCACAACAAAAAACAATCTTTTATGAAAAAAATCAGCCTGTTAATCGCCTTTTTTCTGACTGTCTTTTTTTGCCAAGCTCAAACAAGAATTTTGAAACTGGAAGACGGAAGTACTTTTAAAATATTTTCATCAAAAAACGAAGAAGTTCTTGTTTTTCAAAACGACTCGACAATCGTACCAATCAGACAAGCCCTGGAGGTTGAAGAAGGATTTTCAAAACTTAAAAATCCAACCTTTAAAATTGATCATGCTTTTTCTGAAAAACCATCTCCGACTGAAAACAAGAGAATTCTTGTATCAATCGATTATGAAAATTCCTCCTTCAAAGGAAGCTGTGTGATCCGATTTGGATACTCGGCAAATGAATACGGAAAAATGAGCTGGCTTTATTATGATCCTAATAACTAACCTTTCACAAAGCACCAATTCTGATTGGTGCTTTTATTTCCCCAAAATTTTGGACATGCGCGCACAATATTCGCATTCCGAATTTCCCCCATACGTTTTTACGTGGCAGGCTCGATCGGTCCATTTCCCCGTTTCAAGCATTTCTTGATATTCAGAAATATCACGAACCAACAATTCGATTTGCTCACTCGTCACATGCGTTCGATATAATGCATTTTTATTTTTTGTATCTTCTTCGAGGAACAATAGTCGCGATTCTGAAACATCATTGCCCTCTGCCCCACGAATCAAATACGAATACATCGCAAGTTGGCGCATATACGATGATAATCTGTTTTCATCATCCAATTTTTCGATAACACCTGTCGTCTTACTTGTCCCTGTTTTAAAATCAGTAACGATAATTGTTCCATCAGGAAATCGTTCCGTGAGGTCGATTTTTCCATACATGGTTAAATTTGGAAATTGTTTATCTCGATACGAAATACTTCGTTCTGATTTTCGATCGTTTGCAAGATTTTTATAATAACCATCTATCCAAGCCTTCACAGCAAATTCTGCATCTTTCGCAAGCCTGCCAAGTTCTTTCTTGTCATAAACACCTTCGTTTTCAAGTTCTCTTGCAATGGTTTCTGAAATAACCGAATCACTTGGAAGCGACTTTTCTTTCAAAATAAATTCAATCGTACTGTGCACCGTAGAACCAAGCGCTAGTGAAATACTTTTTACCTCAGGTAATTTCAAGAAATTTCTAAAATACCATTTCCATGGACATTCAAAAAAGTTATTGAGCATCGAAACAGAAATATTCGTTTCAGAAAATCGGCCACGTACAAATTCTTGAATCTGCTCAATCAAATTTTCTTCTGTTTGCGCAACTGGTTTTTGTGCAAAATTACGAGGATCATCATTCAAAATTTCAAGTTCGTTTTCACTCGCCGTTTTTTTAATAAAATGATTTGGTGACAAATCAGCAATAATATTCGCAAGTGTCAGATCTGCTCCGTCATCGCGTTTCTGCGCGTAACTGATCGTGCAGAATTTTTTGGCACGAGTAATCGCAACATATAATTCCCTCTTTGCGGTCAGTACATCACGTTCGTTTATTTTTTCTTGGACACGTTCCGGAAGTGAAAACGCAGATCGTTTTTCACTCATCAAAATTTCCTCGTTCATGTGACCGATCCACACATGATCAAATTCGAGTCCTTTTGATTTATGAAGAGTCATAATGCGCACACCCTCTTTTCCACCAAATTCCGCAACAGATACGTTATTTCCATACGTATTAAGTCGCGCAAAATAGACAATAAATTCAGCAAGATTTACCGTTTGATGGTGCGATTCCCATGCACTTGCTGCGTGCAAAAAACTACGAACAACCTCGATTGATCTCATTAGTTCATTATGTGTTTTTGACTCGTCTATTAATAATTCATTTCCAATAACACTTACAATATGTGACGGCCTTTCGTGGGAAAGATTTTCAATCCATGTTTTAATTCGCGCACCAAATTTTGCAACAGCATGTTCCCCTGCAAACAATCCTTCTGCGCTACCATAATTCACAATATCATCTAATGTTAATGTGTCCGGTTTCTTGAAATTCTTCAAGAATTTATGTGCATCGAGTGGTGCAATATGACTCGATTGATCAAGTAATGATTCAACCAATAGCAAACTATCATTTGGATTTGAAATAATACCAAGTATTCGCATCAGGCTTTGCGTCTCTGTTAAATCAAGGAGTGATGTTTTCTGTTCTGATACCACAGGAATTCCCATTCCACGTAGCACATTCCCCGCAAATCTGACATGATAATTTTTAGGAACAAGTAATGCGCATTCGTTTGGCGAAACACCAGCCTCGATTTGTTTTTTAAAATATAATCCCGCACCGATTATTTCATCGCGCGTAAAATTAAATTCCGAAAGTGACACCGAATCATTTCCATCGCGATTACTATTAAGAGCTTCATTTGTGACAGAGCTTTTAAGTAACTCATCCGCGAGGTTCAAAATAGGCGCTGTTGATCGGTAGTTTTCCGAAAGTACAATCATCTGCGCTTTACCAAACACCGTTTTAAATTCTGTGAAATAATCGATGTTTGCACCCGAAAATCCGTAGATCAGTTGCCGATCATCACCTACCACAAAAATATCTGGCCGTTCAACATCGTGCCATACGGCTTTCAAAAAATCATTTTGTACCCCACTTGAATCCTGATGTTCATCTACTAATACATACTGATATGCCTCGGCAATATCTGCACGAACATCTTCGAATTCCTCTGCGAGCTTTACAGCGTATTCCAGCACATCATCATAATCCATGAGGTTTTGCTCTTTTTTAGCGGTTTCATATTGTTCGTAAAACAACACGACTTCGCGCGTGCGATGCAAACTTTCTATTTTTTTCTCGATTTCTTTTTTTAATTTTCCTTTGCTTTCACCTCGTGTTGAAATACTATCAGGATCTTCCCCTAATGTTTTTATTTCTTGTTCTACATAATTCAAGAAAATATTTGGCGACATGCGTTCACGTTTCAAAATTGAAATTAAACTTTTCAAATCTTTAAAATATTTTGTTGGGTCAGTGCGAGGACGTAAATATTCCCAAGTTCCGTTTTGTAATAATTCATCTACGATAAAAATATTCTGATCATCATCAAGTAATTTGGGGGGATGTGAAAAATCAAGAAGCGTGAAATATTTTTCGACGAGTGTTATTGCAAAACTATGGAACGTAGAAATAGTAACATTTCGCGCTGTTGTTCCAATATATCCTTCAAGTCGCTCTCGCATCGCGGTAACACCTGATCGCGTAAATGTCAGGCATAAAATTGAACTTGGTGCCGTATCTGTTTTTTGTAAAATATTTGCAATACGCAAAGTCAAAATCTGCGTCTTCCCTGTTCCAGGACCTGCAATAACCATAATCGGCCCATCAAGAGAATCCACGGCCGTTTTTTGTTCCTTATTAAGTTTTTTATACGCAGTTTCAAATTCATGTGACATGTAAAAATTATAGCATCTTCAAATACTTGACATTAAATTTGATTTTGGTATAGTACTCATCAATCAATTTTCTTCACAAAATCAAAAAAGTTTATGTTATCAGCAAAACATCAACCCGAGTCAACATTCACATTAGACCACAAAACCTGTACCTCCGATCAAGCTGAGTTGCTGGTTTTGTCTCTTTTTAAAGACTTTAAGACAAACAGTAGCTACAAAGAACAACTCCTCGCGGCTATGTGTATCGAAACAATAGTAAAGGATCGCAAGCAATCCCCTATTGAACTCGGACTCAACCCAAACCAATGTGTAGAAATTGCACGATTTGTGACAACACACCAAATCGTGCTGGATTCTAAAAAAAATCCGGTACAAAAACCGGAATCAGAGCATATCATTGCATTTGCACAGTAAGACATTATCTAATGCATCCACAGATCGTGGATGCCTTTTTCTTGACTTTAAATTTTAAAGGTGATATAAAGAATATAAGATTTGTTTAACTTAAATTTCAAAAAATGACGTCACCAGCAACCAAAACACAGCCAACCGAGACAGATTCTAAAACCAACCAGGATCCTTTTGCTAATAAATTAGACGCGGAGCTTCTTGCGGAAATCGAAAGGATAAACACACGCGGAGCCGAGATTAAGGCCAAGGGAAAAGGGATTATTGAACCACTGGGAAAACCAAAACCTATTGAGTACTCTGATAAACCACTAAACCTGCGACCTAAAACAAGTTTTGCAAACATGGGAATCAGAGGACATTACTGGATTGGTTAAAAACAACATGTGCATTTCATTTCGGAATGCACTTTATTTTTTCAAAAATATTTTACCTTTATTAATTTCAACAAATCCATCCCTCTCAAGCGTAGAAATAATTCTCTCAACTCGATCAACATCATCCGATAAACCAGAAACTTTTTTCACGATTCCAGAAATGGAATCTTTTTTATTTTCTAACAAAATTGAAACTATGCGACTACGAATCTCTCGATCACTTCCTGAAAATTTTGACTGTTTTGTATAATGACGACTTTTGATATTTGGATTAAATTTCTTGCCATTTAGTTTTAATTCACTACCAAGATATGCACCATAATCCATGAGTGCAAAATACCATTCTCGAATATTTTTTTCGGGAAGTGTTTGAGATACCAAATCTAAAATTTCTTTGTCATGAACCTCACCCGGTTTCCTTCGGAAACCACCCTCTCCTGGAAGGAGAGGGTTCTCTTCGTTTTTCCAAAAGTGATAAATAAAAACTCTTCGAATATTTGTTTCAACAAACACTGTAGGCTTGTTATATGCGAATGCCATAATCGCACCTGCTGTGTACGGCCCAATCCCTGGAAGTTTTTGAATTTCGTCGATCGTTTTTGGAAATTTCCCATAATAATCGTTTACAAGAATTTCAGCCGAACGTTTCAATCGTATTGCACGTGAATTATATCCAAGTCCCTTCCAAGATTTTAAAACGTCTATTTGAGAAGCATTTGCAAGATCTTGCACTGTCGTAAATGTTTTCATCCATTCATTGAAAAACGAAACCACACGATCAACTTGTGTTTGCTGAAGCATTATTTCTGAAATCCAAACTCGATAGGGAGTAATTTTAGAACGCCAAGGTAATTGTGCACGTTTGTTTTCTTTGTAATAATCCAAAACAAGTTTTTGAAAATCGGCTTTCTTTTTTGGTGAAATCTTCATATACTGTCGTTATATTAACAGATTAACGAGTGAAAATATATGGATAGACTATTAGGAACATCAAAGGGATTTATTGAGGAATTTAAGGCATTTGCAGTACAAGGTAATATGATTGATTTGGCTGTAGCGATTGTTATTGGTACTGCATTTAATGCAATTATAACTTCACTTGTCGGTGACATTATTATGCCAATCATCGGAACAATTTTTGGAAAACCTGATTTCAATTCACTTGTTCTTGGTTCAATTAAAATCGGAAGTTTTCTTACGTCGGTTGTAAACTTTTTGATCATTGCACTGTCAGTATTTCTTACCCTCAAAGTCATCGTGCGCTGGATGCCGAAGAAAGAAGTTGTCGCAGAATAAAAACCCTATGTTGGGTTTTTATTTTTCGGGATAAATTTCATCGAGACTGAGTTGATACAAAACCGATCTCCTGTTGAAATTACACCTGGTTTTAACTCGTAACCTTTCACAGGTCCATCGGGAAACACATGACCAAGATGACTACCGCAACGCGAACATGTTGCTTCTACTCGGTGCATACCATGTGAAAAATCTTCGGTGAGTTCTACGGTGCCGGGAATGGCGCGATCAAACGCTGGCCATCCGCAACCAGAATCAAACTTGTAGTTTGAATTAAATAATTCCTGACCGCACGCATTGCATACATAAACACCGTCTTGGAATGTTTCGTCGTATTCGCCTGAAAATGGAGCTTCTGTTCCCTTCTGTCGGAGTACTGCATATTCTTCAGGTGTGAGTTTTTTCTTCCACTCTGAATCCGGCGTATTTTTGTCTAATTTTAGTTCTTGATCATTCATAATAGTATTATACAAAATATTTTATAATGGTTAGAATCAAAACAACAACGCCGAGTCCTGCGATGACCGCACCAGTAACTTTATTAATTTTCTGCACCAAGTCATCTCGATTTTTTCGCCGTAAATACTTGATTCCTCGTCCGATAACAAACCACAGAAAGCACGCTCCTGCGATAATTCCAATCACCGCAGAACCGGTTCCAATCATTGAAATATGATCGTGATGATGTAATATTTTTGCAAAAATTTCAAACGCAAGCGCAAACCACACCACGAGACTCGGGTTTAAAATATTAATGAAAAATGTCGAAATAATATCGCGTGCAGGATGTTTTTGTTCCTCATCAATTTGAAGTTCAAGTTTTTGTTTCATTGATCGAATTCCAATCCAAATCAACAATATGCCAAGTAAGATTTCCGCATAGAGCGCAATTGATGAAACAAAATGCAAAATATCATGAAGTCCAAATCCGACAATCGCGGCATAAAATCCGTCAGATAACGACATTCCCAATGCCGAATACATTCCAGATTTCATTCCGAATAAATAAAATCTACGAATAATAATGAATCCAACAGGACCATAAGGCAATGCTACGCATATTCCGGCAATCATACCAAGGAAAAACAAAATTATTATGGGAACCAAGTGCATGAGAACTATTATAGCGCATTTTTTATGATTTGTGATATAGTTTGGCGATGGAACCATCAAAAAATATTATGTATGTCCCAGGTGTTTGCAATATTGGACCGGAAGAAATTAATCGTCGATATATGGTTGGATTCGTTTCACTGTTGATAGCAATTGTGTTTATTGTCATTTTAATGATGGAGTACATCAATCCATGGTGGCGATTGTTGTTGTTTTTCCCTGTAGCGTTATCAGCCGCGGGATTTATTCAAGCACAATCAAAGTTTTGTTTTGCATACGCACATAAAGGAGTATTTAATTTAGGACTTCTTGGTACGACACAAAAAATCACCGATGATTCTGCAATAATCAAAGACGAGAAAAAAGCACGAGGGATTCTTGCCTCATGCATTCTCATTGGGATTATTGTTACGCTTATTGTTGTAATTATTTAAAATTACACACCCCCTACCCCCTCTAATAGAGGGGGCTCGAACAAAAAAATCCCTCATTCAGCAGAATGACCTACTGGGTTAAGGGATTTTTTTGTTTGATAGAATCTGAAAACTAGTTCCAGTTTCCACCTCGATCGTTGTGATCACCTCCTCGGTTGAATCCACCTCGGTCGCCTCCTCGATCATTGTTGAATGTTCGGCGAGGTCGTTCACCTTCTGGCAAGGCTTCTGAAACACGAATGTTTCGTCCGTCGAGATCTCGTTCGTTCAAATCAGCGACTGCTTTCTGCGCTTCTTCAGCGTTAGGCATTTCTACGAATCCGAATCCTCGAGATTTTCCAGTCATCTTGTCCATGACAACACGAGCTGATTCTACTGTTCCTACTTGCTCAAAAAAAGCTCGTAAAGAATTATCTGTTGTTGACCATGAAAGGTTACCGATAAACAATTTTGTCATATGACGATAAAATACTCACTCCCCCTCCGCAATGTTAATCACAAAGGCTAAGTAAGAAAACTAATTACTAACGTACTTACCCTACACAACGCGAAACGAAGCTTGAGAAATACTTGGAATAGTCTACCATAGTAAGATTTTTAGAGCAAGGTTGTTCGGCCCCCTCTTTTAGAGGGGGTTAGGGGGTGTGTTTTCTATTTTTTCACGCAGAAAAGCCGAAAAGTACCTCCCGTATTTTTCTTGTAAATCTTTATGACTCCAGTCATGACCTGTAATTATTTTTCGACAAGTTTCAGCCCCACAATTGCATTGCATTGCTTCATCATTATTATTTTGGATCATTGCATAATCAATCACTATTTCTTCACCGATATTAATATTGCGCATTGCAACAAATGTGATTTCTCCGCGAAGTCCTATATTCGGATTACATGAGTGATTAATATAAATCACAACATCTTCAATTTCATCTTTTTCAAGTGGAGCAAGGACAAAATTATCATCGATTTGAAGTATAGACATTCCAACAAGAGACTCGCATCTTTCTTCGAATAATTTTAAATCAATAATATGACCTCCCTTGATAGCAACAATTTCACCAATACTAATTGGCTCAATCGCAATCAAACCATGGCCTGCAATTTTACTTTGCACAACCTTTTTTGCTTTTGGAGATATGTAACTAGTTAATTTCATGAATTTAAATAAGATGATTATCTTTTTTGTGGTAAAGGGTGAACATGTGCTGCGATTCCTATTGCAACAGCAATAATAACAAGATTTTTAACGATATATTGACCTTCCAGGGTGAGAACCATAAATCCATTCCATGTTTCACTTGGCAAGAAAACAAGTGGTAAAAATGTTGTGACCATGTGAATGAATAACAACGGAATAACCCAACGTGTGAGTTTTGGAAAAATAAACATAATTCCAATCAACACCTCAAACCATGCAAATAAAATATAAAATGTATTAAAGGACATGAAATGAATCGTCGCATCAAATAAATGATGCACAAGTGGCCCAGCCGGAGAAAGCCCTACTATTTTGAGCATTCCAAACCACACATACACAACAAATATCGCAAATCGCCCGAATGGAATCGATGTACGACGAAGGAAGTGAATGAATTCGTGATCAAGGCGTGTTGTGTTCATGGGGAAATTATAGCACGTGTTCGGTGCCCCCCTCTACTAGAGGGGGTTAGGGGGTGTGTTGTTCGATGTTTGGAAAAATGCTACGATACCGAAACTAGGTCGCCTTCGCTCGTATGCACGAGCTATGGCGGACCAAAGGAAGCGTGGCAGAGTGGTCGAATGCACCGGTTTCGAAAACCGGCATACCGCAAGGTATCGTGAGTTCGAATCTCACCGTTTCCGCCTTCGATATCAAAAACTTGTTTCTGTATTTCCATCCAAAATACTCCACAAGTAGAGCGACAACTGGGTGTGTTCCCCATCATACTCGCGTGCAAGTTTTTGCATCTTTTTCTCGTCGGGAAT
>CAIQMU010000039.1 GCA_903873095.1 uncultured bacterium | reverse complement strand
CCAACTCTTTTGTATCTTGGTAATAATCTTGACCCCCTTGATATCGCACAAAAATTTGGAGCAGATGCGGGACGAATGGCACTTGTTGTGGGAACAGCACCGGGGACAGACAGTAAAATTGATGAGAATAAAATTAAAGCGTATTCAAAGTTTTCAAACAAAATCTGGAACGCGACACGGTTTGTACTTGAAAATATTTATGAACTTGATTTAAGTGAACCTATTTCACTTGATACAGAAGATCAGACTTCTATGGATGAATTAAATAATTTAGTACAAGAAATCACCAAAGAGATGGAAGAATATAAATTCTATATCGCAAGTGAGAAACTTTACCATTATTTCTGGCACACATTCGCTGATGTGATTATTGAACGATCAAAGAAAAAAATTATTGAATCAAATTCAGTCAGTGCAAAGCAAGTTTTATATTTACAACTCACAACACTCTTGAAAGCTCTACATCCGTTTATGCCATTTGTCACCGAAGAAATTTGGTCACTCATGACCCCGCTTCGCCAAGGCTTCGCAGGGCACGAGACAAAAGCTCGTGAATTACTTATAATAGAGTCATGGCCGGCATAAGTCTACAGACGTGGATCTTCGCGATACTTGGTGGGGTGCTTCCCACCTTTTTGTGGTTATGGTTTTGGATGGAAGAATCCGACGGTGATGCTCCCAAAGGACTTCTCATTCTCGGATATATCGGAGGGATGCTTGGTGTACTTATCTTGTTACCACTCAATTCATACGTCGCGCATTTGAATTTACCTACAAATCAAATAACTATCTTATATGCAATTCTCGAAGAATGCGTGAAAGTTTCCATTATTGGACTTCTCGCGTTTAGTCCGCGTATTTGTGTCGACGCAACTGATTACACGATTTATTTAGTGACGGGCGCACTTGGTTTTTCAGCACTTGAAAATACACTTTATTTATTACAGCCGATTGCACACATTACTGATATTGGATCTGTTGTGATTACAGGAAATTTACGATTTTTTGGAGCAACTGTTCTGCACACCGTAACCGTCGCAATCGTTGGAATTTTTATCGGTATCGCCTATCCACTTGGAAAATTTGGAAAAACAATTGCTGCACTCCTTGGAATTTCTGCCGGAGTACTTATTCATATTATGTTTAACACGTACATCCAACTTGGTACACGACAAGGTACCATCATTGCCATTGCAGGAATTTGGTCAATCGCACTTGTTATTATTATGATTTTTGATCGATTGAAGGCATACCAAGTTCAAGTTTCGCAAAACGTATCTGCGAGTTAATACCACAAACCCTTGCACTTCTTTTTATAAATGGCGTATAATGGTGTATATGGCACCACAACCACGAAAACGTTCTTTTTTTGAGAGACTCACCGGCAGTATTCGCATGCAAGATGACGAGGAGCAAGTTGTCATGGCGACACCGAAACGCCCGAGTCCGTATGCAGAATATGAAGATGACTACGTAACAGACGATGACACAAGCAGTGCAAGTGTTAAAGTTCTTGCCATGTCACAAGAAGATGAAGATGACGATCAAGAAGCAGAACTTGCTGTTGATGTTTACGAAACTGCTGATGCGATTATCATTAAAACGATGACGGCTGGAGTTAAAAAAGAAGAACTTGAAATTACGGTTTCTCGCGAATCGATCACGATTCGAGGAAACCGCGCAAATGATGCGCGATCATATCAAAATCATTATCATGTTCAGGAATTGTATTGGGGATCATTTTCTCGAACAATTGATTTACCTGATGAAGTTGAAATTGAACAAGCTTCAGCCATTGAACATCATGGACTTATTACAATCAAACTTCCGAAGTTTGATAAGAAGCGAAAAGCAACACTTAAAGTTACATAAAAGAAAAATCCCTTACGGGATTTTTCTTTATTTATTCAAAATTTCTTTTGCTTTTTTAATAAACATTAAATGAGTTTTTGAATTATATAATTTAGCCTGAATGCGTTCCTTTGTATATTTAGAATATTCTCCACATTCCAATTTGTAAAGTACTCCCTCAATATATGAAATGGCATATTCAAACGTTTTCCATTCTCGAACTTCGCTTAATTCATCTTCTTGGTTCGTTGTCGGTTTTGTAATATTTTTTATTTTTGCAAGAAATCCATATACTTCATATTTCTTTTTCAAGAAATCGCGATATTGGATTACTAATCCAAGACTCTGTTGAATTTCAACATCCGCACCCAATTCTTCCATACATTCACGCCTTACAGCATCTTCAAGAGATTCACCCTGATCTACTCCGCCACCCGGCAAAAAGTTTCCGAAAGTAAGAATTTTATTTTCATCATTAACAACAACCACTTTTACTGTCGGACGCAAAACATAGTTTTGCGGTTCAGAATTATTGGCGTTTAGTATTTCAAGTATATCCATATTTTTTTAATAAACTTTTAAATCTCACTTTGCACAATCATGCACAAAGAAGTTTAAATTTCATTATTTATTCTGTGCCGAGGGGCGGGCTCGAACCGCCGACCCCATCCTCTTCAGGGATATGCTCTACCAACTGAGCTACCTCGGCTTGTCTCAGCCGGACCAGTATACAGAAATTATGGAAAATTTCAACTGGCCCGGCCTTGATTCATGTTTTATTTATTGAAATGCGCAATGCTCGAAACCTGGGTTACAACACTTCCAAAATCGTCCCTGACGGTCTGCAAATACGGAAATGCGAAATAGTACCCCGTGAGCGCAAGTGCGATAATAACAAGCCAATAAAATATTGTAAAATTTCGAGACCACTTTTGACGACCATCAATTTTTTTAAGCATCTCAGTATTTTCACGCGAAATTTTGAGCGTCTCAATCAAGATACGCTCCATGTCACGCCCGGTCATTGAATCTTTTTCGTTCATGGGATAAGTATACACGAAAATATTTTTGTGCCCAAACCAGGAATCGAACCTGGATCTACTCGTTAGGAGTGAGTTGTTCTATCCATTGAACTACAAGGGCAATTTGGATGATTTTTACGTTAGTAAAAAAACTTCTTGCGAAGCTTTTTTACATTAACATATTATAAGATTCTTTTCACCTACTCACGTTATTTCGCAATACCAAGTTTTTCAACAAACAACGATTCTGAAAATCCAACAATAACCTGTGGATCAGCGTCAGGATGATCCGTATCGGTAATAACTGTTACCGGAACACCCAACTGTCCTGTTAAATCCATCAAGTATTTTTTTGTTTCAGTATCTTCGGGTTTGATAACATGATCCTCAAATGGCACGTTATGTGCGGTCAAAAACTCTTTCTCCATGTGGCAAAAATGACACGTTTCAGTTGAATAGACAGTGATCTTTTTCATATTCGATATTATATACTATTTCAACTTACCAGCCAATATAGGCCCGAATTTTCTGCCAAAGGGTCGGTTTTGGTTGTGACTGGGCTTGTGCAGGGTCGCTATTATCAACAACAATGACAAGGTTTTCACCTGGCCGTTCAACGCGATACCGATTACGAATTTCAGCCTCAATTCCCCTCTCGCTTGAGAAGTTTGCAATTTGAGATGTTAACTGCACTTGTTTTTCGTTTAAATCGGCAAGCTGGCGAGATTCTTGATTTCGTAAATTTACCGCTTCGTCATCCTTGTTATATGCCTTGATAACTGAAATAACGCCCCAAATGATGCACAAAACCAATACCACCGAGACAACCGGTGACCGAAACCATGATCTTTTCTTGGTAATAAGAATATGTTTCATACAGTTGATTTTTGAAGTCATTTTAGTATACTACAAGTATGAACATTTTCACGAGTAAACACCAAAAGAAAATCAAATGGATTTGGGGATTTTTGTCAGTCCTCGTAATCGTTTCAATGATTATTCTCTACGCAGGAATTACAAAGTTTTAAAACTTCATTCAATTTACTGCACAAAAAATATCTCCAACAAGAGATATTTTTTGTTAAAAAGATTCTACTATTTCAATT
>CAIQMU010000038.1 GCA_903873095.1 uncultured bacterium | reverse complement strand
CCGAATGATGAAGGGGAAAGTCGGAGAGATTCTTTTACGAGATTCAGTTGATCAGTGGTTAATTTTTTCTCGGGATTATATTTTTTAATAGCAGCTCGCCATTTCATCTGGTTGATAGTTGTTGTGGGGTTCATAGGTTGATCATTGTATCATAATTATGTAAACAAAAAGAAAAGCCTTCTGTAAACAGAAAGCTTTATATATAATGACTCGACTCTTATTAAATTGTATAGACACAGGTTGTTTTTAGGGACTTGTGAAAGAACAAATAAAAGAGCTGAGATAATATCGAGGGTTGGAGATTGAATGCCATAACTTGGCTAGAGTTCAACCCGAAGATGTCATTGGTTCGATATAAGTATACGCTCTTTAAAAAAGCGCGCAAAGGATTTTAAAAAGATTCTTGTGGATAACTAATTTCTGGTGCAGGGTGCGTGCCCAGTTGATTTTATTTCGATTTTATTCTATAGTACCTTTCATGCGTTCGTAGCTCAGTCGGTAGAGCACCTGCCTTTTAAGCAGAGGGTCGTTGGTTCGATTCCAACCGGACGCACATGATTGCGAAATCAATTCTCGCTTTTCTCATTCTCTTGGTCCAAGAAACCGTAACGTTTACATCGCTTATATTTGCAACCCACCGTGGTGTGTATCCAGTATTTCTCATCAACATCCTTTTTCTTGTTGCGACAACAGTTGATATTTTTGTTGGTTATTTTATAGGTGTTTTTTTCAAGAAGAAGTTTTTGAATTCAAAAATTGCAAAATGGGTTGATACTACGGCAAAATCTTTTTCTCTTCACGAAAATAAATACAAGCGATGGGTGGTATTATTTCTTCTTGGAAATTTTAGTTTCCCCTGGATCAATGCAATCATTGCTGGATACTTGGAATTTCCTTTTTGGGAAAGTGCACTTTTTAATTTTCTCGGAGATATGGTTTGGTATGTCAGTATCTGGCTTATCGTGATTGGTGTGGGTGCGATATTTAAAAATGTTTATTCAGAATTAATAGTGGCAGTCCTTCTTGCACTCGCAATAATGTTATTATTAAAATTTTTAAAATCAATAAAATGGAAAAGAAAATAAAAAAACAAAAGATAGAATCTGTTCTCGTCTTGCATAACATCCGAAGTGTTTTGAATGTTGGTGCAATGTTTCGCACAGCAGATGCTATTGGTGTTTCACGGATTATTCTTTCTGGGTATTCACCAACACCAATCGATCGATTTGGTCGCATGCGTTCTGATTTTTCAAAAGCATCCCTTGGTTCAGAGAAAACAATGATCTGGGAATATGTAATAACAATTTCTCCGACACTTAAAAAATTAAAACAAGAAGGATTTGAAATTATTGGTGTCGAGCAAGACGCACGATCAGTTGATTATAAAGAAATAACATTAAATCCAAATAATAAAGTTGCGATCGTGATGGGAACAGAAACAACAGGAATCGATTCGGAAATTTTAAAGCAATGTGACATCATTACAGAAATTCCAATGAAGGGAATGAAAGAGTCATTAAACGTTTCAGTGGCCGCAGGAATCATTTTATATCGATTACTTGATCAATAATATTTTGATATACTTGTTCCTATGAACGATCATCATAAAATTTTTGGAGGGTTTATATTTTTCATGATACTTTTATTTATTGCGTGGGTAATGTCTGGTGGACCACAACGTGCACTTGAAACAGGAAGTGCGAATAATAAATTTATTGATCAGGCTGCACCACTTGGCACAGGGCAGACTTATAATAAAATAGGTAACCCTCCGGAAGGGTCGCAGTTTCAGATTCAGTAAACCTCACCCGGTTTGCTTACGCAAACCACCCTCTCCTGGAAGGAGAGGGTTCTCTCCGTTTAGAGTTCAAATAAAATTTACCGAAGCAAAACCCTCCCCTTCCAGGGGAGGGTGGACGACGAAGTCGGCCGGGTGAGGTTTTTTTATTTATTATTAAGCAGTCGTAATGCTTCACGAATTCTCGCCTGGGTATCAAGTTCAGAACTAATCCCTCGAAGAACATCGCGTGATTTAGATTCTGTATAGCCAAGAGCAATCAATGCATCAAGTACATCACCCGAAGTTTCCAATCCTTCATAATGAATAGTTGGTAATTTATCGCGAAGTTCAATTAAAATTTTCTCGGCGGTTTTTCGCCCGATACCAGAAATTTTTGTGAGATATGAAACATCGTTATTGGCAACCGCACGGGCAATCGTTCCGATGGTTGCAACATTCATCACACCAAGTGCAGATTTTGGTCCGATTCCAGAAACACCAAGAAGAAGTTCAAACAAATCTTGGTCTGTTGTTGTTTCAAATCCGTATAAATCTTGAGAATCTTCACGCACAATATGTGTTGTCCAAAGGGTCACATCATCGCCAATTGTTTTTTTTACAACTGTTTCAGCCGTAACAAAAACACGATAGCCAAGTCCGCTACATTCAACGATAATATATTTTTCAGTTGCCTGGATAATGGTTCCAGAAATTCGTGCGATCATGGTTTTATTATATCAAGAATAGGGTACCTTGGTGCCTTGCAAAACTTAGGGAGGTGTGCTACGATACTGGTATCTATGCCAAATCTAGAAAATGCAAAAAAGGCCTTGCGAGTCGCTGACCGCAAAAAGGTCCTCAATGACAAACGTCGCCGAGCTATTAAGGAAACTGTTAAATCAGTTAAAACGATTCTCGTAACTG
>CAIQMU010000037.1 GCA_903873095.1 uncultured bacterium | reverse complement strand
GAATGCAAATACAATATCCAACAAGAAAAAGTTTTTTCGTGTTAGTCGGTAGCGAACATCAATAATTTGAAGCCACGCCCAAACACCAATCAATACATCAACTAGACCAATGAAAAAATATTCTTTAGATGTGACTGATGCTGCAATACGGCCTGAAAAATATAACAATGGTAATACTGCAAAAATGACAAGTGTTCCAAATCCTAATATCTTGGCAAGAAATGACTCTGTTGCACTGCCCCCCTTAGAAACATTGTGTTTTGATGACATATTAGTAAATTATACAGATTTTTGAAAAGTTTTCCACACTTTTTAAAACAAAAAGCAGGCCTGGCCTGCTTTTATGTGATTATTATTGACAACGAAGAGCTACTATTCGCGCATTTCTAACAAAACAAGTTGAGCTCGGTGGATCGTAAGAATACCATTGTAAATAATACGTTGTTGCAACTGTAATAGTTATTTTTTTACTAATACACCACGTACCCCACTGATGAAATGTTGACCAAGGAGTTCCGTGACCAATAGTGTGACCAAGGTCATCCACAAGACATGAATTACTACCCCCATTATAGGTATCATTATATGTTTCAGTCCAACCAGAAATTAAATACGTTCCTGGTTGAAGGGTTAATGTGATTCGGGTAATAGGAGTTCCTGAGGTTGTACTTGTAACAGAGTCATTTTCAGCATAATAAACAGTCGGCAGTGTTGTACCTGAACCAGATGATGATTTAAAACTGTCAATCGGAATATAGCCAATATTTCCCGTTGCAGAATCTTGAACTAGCACCTTTTTAGATGTAATAGATGTTTTAATTGTATCAATCCTACACGTTCCATTAACTTCAAGTTTTGATCTTGGGTTATTTGTGCCAATACCGACGTTCTGCGCATGCAGATTTTTCGCGAATGCGAACATGGTTGTAATGATTACCAAAGTGATTACTTGTTTCATTTTTTATTATTTTATTTCAAGGAAAAATTTCCGAGGAAATCATAGCAGATCGAGATATAGTAAAAATAAAGAGAAGATAAATGAGAAATAAAGAAATTACCCTGTATAGAAAAATTCATCCAATGTATCAAGTTCAACATATCTCTTGCATTGATTATAAATTCCCTTTGTCATTCCTCGATCAAGTTCATAATGATTAGGCACTGTTAGTGTTTGATATTCTCCTTTTACCTCACACTGAAGAATAATATGACTTCCTTTTTGTCGATGAATAAAAAATCCATGTTTCTTTAAAAATCCTATGATTTCATAGGACCCTAAGACTCGAAGTTTTGGCATAATTATGCAATTTGTGGCAATTCAAAATTAACCGATATTAACGGTCGTTCTGATTTTCCAACAGAATGTTCATTCATTACTTCAAAATGAAGCTCTGTTGCTTCACGAATATTTGCAACCAATTCATCCCATGTTTTTCCATTCGTCAAAATTGCAACTTCTCTGCATTCTGCAACATAATAATGATCGCTTTTTGTAATTAGAAAATGAATCGTCTGTTTCATTAAATAGAGCATATAATAAAAATCATTTCGAGTAAACTCTAGTAATTGATTTCGACCAAATTTATTATAAAAAACGTGGATAAACTCCTGATAAATAAATACTAAAGAAATTCTCAATGTGTAAAATAATTTTTCCAAACAAAAAACCGCTTGCGCGGTTTTTTGAGTATTCAAAACGTATAACGTTTTGCTAAACAATTACTGTCCAGCTACGTAAGGTGTCTTGAATGAGTTTGAACTCAAGCCAGCTGAGAAGTCTACGAATGCAGACGCTGCTGCTGATGCTGAACTTGCATATCCAACGTTAAGCAATGAACCTCGGTATGAAGCTGCACCGTTAGCTGTTGTTGTAATCTGGAGGACAAAGTTCTTTGTCTGTCCAGCGTTGATCTGCCATGTTCCACCAGTACTATTGAATGAATCATTTCCTGTGTATGAAACAACTGCTGTTCCCGCTGCCTGGCAAGCACCAGAAGCATTATCAACACAGAAGTGAACTCCATTCTTGTTACTTAGGTTTGAATCTGCTGTAGCAGCCATGTATTCTGTTGAACCAAATGCTGATACTGAGAATGGAATTGTCATTGTAACTGTACTGTGTGACTGTGTACCTCCTGGACTAGCAGCGTTGATTGATGCTGTTCCATTAGATACAACTGTAATTCCGTTTACGTAACCGTAAACCAAACTTCCTGTTGTTGAGCCTGTAAGAGCTGTAGTACCAGTAAGTCGATTATTGTTCTGATCGTAAGCTTGAATAGCTGCGATGTTAGCCGAAGTTACGTTAACCTGAGCGTAAGCACCGTCAACAACCACTGACTGTTCGAATGGAACATAGTCACCTGTGATAGCAAGTGCAATTGATCCATTAACTGGAACTGTAAGGTTGAAGTTCTTGAATGTAACTGTTCCTGTAGTATTTCCTGATGTACATCCAGATTCACCAGTCAAACATGGAACTGTTTCTGTATCAAGAGGTGTTCCTGAAACTGATCCCTGGTACAACTTGATTGTACTCAAGAGTTTGTCTGGGTATGTTGAACCTGTTCCAGTGTTAGCAACAGTAAGTGTAACTGGGAGCTGCTGAACTGAGATAGGTGTTCCCTGAGCCTGCAAGTCAATTACTGCCAACTGCTGACCGTATGTAGGACTTGTAGCACTTGCTGTAAAGACATGATCGTTTGAATCATTAACATCCTTAACAACTGTCAATTTGATTGACTGAGCTGATGATGCTGCAGCAAATACTGCTGATGCATTAGGATTTGTGTTTCCTGATGTCAAACCAGATGCTCCATCAAAGTTAGATGAAGGAGATACTGAGTACATGAATGAACCTGTACTGTCTGTGTATCGGAGTGATCCAGCTTCGAACAACCATGTGTTATTTGCTGATCCAAGGTTTGCTGAATCAATTACAGGAAGAGCTGAAACAGATACCTGTAAATCATTCGTAGAATTTGGATTCAAAGTCGCACCTGATGTAGGAACGAATGCTGAGTAAATGTTGTTGTACTGTGTGAACTGTGAAGCATCAAGTGTTCCCACTTTAGCTCCGTTCAACCAGATTGAAACATTCTGAGCATACTTGATGAACTGGTAGTCTCCACCTGTTGCCTTATTAAAGAAACTAAGGTTAAGACCTGTCAAGTTAGCTGATCCACCGGCACCTGTGATGATGCGGAGATCTCCAATAGCTTTGTCCTGCTGACCAGTTCCAACTAGTGTCGAAACGTATCCAGAAACTGGAGTGATGTTGTTGATACTAAATGGACCTGATGTTGAAGGTGTTGTTGTTGTAGTTGTTGTAGTTGTTGTTCCTGTTGGTGTTGTAGTTGTTGTTGTTGTTCCTGTTGATGTTGAACCACAGTTATTAAGAGCTGCTTTTGTCATGTTTCCTGCTTTTCCATCGGCTGTAAGACCTTTAGATGCCTGGAATGCTACGAGAGCTGCTACTGAGTGTGATCCGAAGTTTCCGTCAACTGTGAGTCCTGCATTGTTGCAAGCATTCAAAGCTGTCTGAACGTTCATTGCATATGATCCCATTGAGCCCTTCTTGATTGTTGAAGATCCGAAGTCCCAAGTTGCTGCAAAGGCTGATGTAGCTACAAATGCGAATGCAAATGCAACTGCTACCAATGCCACAAATTTGTTTTTTGACATAATTAAAATTAATTTTAATTATCCATTCTTTCGAATAGATACTGCGTAACTCCGTCCACCGTCGACGTTATTGGTGGACGTTTATAAAATGAGTACGACTTATTTTTTGATGATATTTCTTGCGAAACACCATGCGGAATGTTTTCAACCCGTCGGTTGGAACACGCCACATAAATAGGAACGACGCAAAAAGCGCACGCAACCATTTATGTGGCGTATTCGCAACCAATCGAATAAAAAACGATTGATAAACGAAAATAAAAGTTACCTGTTTATTTTGTTTACAATGAATTGATCGCAATCCACAAGCACGAACCTATCGTACCACAAATGACCCAAACTATGCAACAACTCTCGCGGATGTTATGCACAGCCTAGATTTACCTGTGTTCCGAATGGAGTAGAGAAATTATATCGCACGCCATAATTGCATGCAACATTTTCGCTCTACAGTACCGAATTCCGGTCTGTACAAGATGACGCGTTTGAACCTCTTTTATTACACCCTTAATTTATAATTGACACATATTTATTATTTGTCAAATATTGAGAATCCTCCCCTTAATAAGGGGAGGTGCCGAGGCTCTGCGAGGCGGAGGGGTATAAACAACACACCCCCTAGCCCCCTCTAAAAGAGGGGGTCCGAACCAAATCAAAACGACATTTCTTATACGAAGATGTCGTTTTGATTGGTGCACCTTTTTAATTTTTAACTACGGAATATGTTGCCCATCGCTTATTCCCTTCTCGGGAAATTAACCTCATCTCAATCAATTTTGCAATATTTCTTTGAAGAGTTTTATCACTCATGTCAGAGAAAAAGATTTTAATATCGTTAATTGTAGCGTTTTTATTCTTTTTTATTATTTCCAAGATTTCATGTTTTCGATCAGGAATTGTTATTTTTTGAAATGTCGTTTTGAATGTCGTTTTGTCTTTATTGATGTCGTTTTGATTTTCAATCTTTTCCGACATGTCGTTTATAGGTGTCGTTTTGAATGTCGTTTTGATTATAGGTGTCGTTTTGATTAATGAAATTGATTCTCCTCGCCCTACATTGTGGATAACTGAACGCTCACGTGATACTTGATCAAATACATTATCTGCAACAATGTCTCGTGATACTACTGGTTGTGAAACTGAACTTGTTCGATTATACGCCGCATATCGTTCGTTCAAAATTCCGTGTTCACCAAGCATTATCATGCGTACTTTGGATAACTCGGCTTCGATAATATCAGCGTTCATTTCAGAGATATGGTGTGTAATTCGCCCAATACCCACAAGTGACATAACCTCCTCTATTTTTACAATACCCAAAGCAACACTGCGCGGGCTCACCATATCATCGACAAGTGCGTAACATGTCGCCAAAAGCCCCAAACTTTTATCACGTAAACTGCGTGTAAGTGGAAGTTCTCCATCCATAACATCGGTCACTAAATAAATAGCCGTGACAATTTTTTCGACTTTCTGAGCACAGGCATAAAATGACTTTTCCGTTGGGTTTTGAAAAATACCTATTGTTTCCATAGATTTTTTACCAGTGTCGTTTATGGATGACATGTGTCGTTTTGATATGTCGTTTATAGATGTCATATGTCGTTTATAGATGTCGTTTTGAAATCTATAAACGACAGCATACGCCTTAAATGTCGTTTATGCAAGATGTGTTTTTTCCCTT
>CAIQMU010000036.1 GCA_903873095.1 uncultured bacterium | reverse complement strand
CCTGTGTTACCTTGGATTCCTTGTGAACCTGTTGGGCCAGTGACACCACTGTTTCCAGTAGGACCAGTGATACCATCTGCACCCGTTGGACCAGTATTTCCATTTGTACCATTTGATCCGGTTGCACCTTGCAAACCTGTGGGTCCAATATTTCCGACAGCTCCTGTGTTACCTTGGATTCCTTGTGAACCTGTTGGGCCAGTGACACCACTGTTTCCAGTAGGACCAGTGATACCATCTGCACCCGTTGGACCAGTATTTCCATTTGTACCATTTGATCCAGTTGCACCAACCGCACCATTAGCACCCGTTGGACCAGTTGCACCTGAACCTGTTGGTCCAGTGATTCCTGGTGATCCTGTCGGTCCAACTGATCCTTGCGGGCCAGTTGGACCTTGCAATCCAAAACCGGTTGGACCTGTGGTACCTGTTGTGCCATCATTTCCAGTCGGACCGGTTGGACCAGTATTACCAGTTGCTCCTTGCAATCCGAAACCTGTCGGTCCGGTATTACCAGTTGCACCTGTCACACCATTTGATCCGTCAGCACCAGTACTTCCAGTTGCACCAGTTGTTCCAACACCTGTCGGACCAGTGATACCATCATTTCCATTTGCACCTTGAGGTCCTGTCGGACCGGTAATTCCTTGAATACCTTGCAAGCCATTCGCGCCGTCGTTGCCTGTTGCACCAGTAGCTCCAATAATTCCAGGAAGGCCGTTTGTTCCATCAATACCTGTTGGTCCAGTAGGTCCGGTAGCACCAAATCCAAATCCGGTCGGACCGGTGTTTCCTTGGATACCTTGGGAACCTGTTGGTCCTGTACTTCCAGCACCTGTTGGACCAGTCGCACCAGTGTTTCCATCAGAACCGGTCGCACCTGTTACACCTTGCAAACCATCGTTTCCAGTAAAACCAGTATTTCCAGTTGCACCGGTGATACCTTGAATACCTGCAGGACCGATCAAACCTTGCGGACCGATTGGGCCTGTTGGTCCAATTCCAGTCGCACCCGTCGGACCCGTAGGCCCTGTTGGACCAGTCGCACCAGTGTTTCCATCAGAACCGGTCGCACCTGTTACACCTTGCAAACCATCGTTTCCAGTAAAACCAGTATTTCCAGTTGCACCGGTGTTTCCTTGCAAACCTTGCGAGCCGATTGCACCAGCTACACCAGTATTACCGGTTGCGCCTTGCGAACCATCGTTTCCACTTGGACCACTCGGACCAGTTGCACCAATGTTTCCTTGGATTCCTTGTGAACCCGTGGCACCAGTTAGACCTTGCAAACCAGTTGGTCCCGTTGAACCTGTCACACCCGAAGATGCTCCTTGGCACATCGAAATCCACGCGGCTGTCGAAGCGTTGAAGTAAAAAAAGCAATCTACGACATTGTCATAGACAAGAAGTCCGTTTGTTGGCGTTGCAATCGCAAGCCGTTGTGCCGTTGTCATCCTTGGTGCCAGAAATCCTTTGTTCGAGGATTCCAGGTCAAGTAAAGCTGAAGGATCAGGATTCGGTGTACCGATCCCAATATTGTTTTGAGCGAAACTTGTATATCCCAAAAGGATAGCAAGGATCATAATGATAAAATGCTTCATTGTTGGGTATTTTTATTTAGTTTAAAAGAAAATTTTTTGAAAGAAGTTTGATTAAAACATAGCATTTTTGACAAGTCTAGTCAAGTATGGCAAAAAAAATCCCTTGCGGGATTTTTTGATTTTTATTTTCTCTTCGCGATAATTTCATCCGCAACGTTTCGGGGAACGATATCGTATCGTACGAATTCCATTGTGAATGATCCTCGTCCTTCGGTCATTGATCGAAGTGAGTTCATGTATCCGAACATTTCAGCAAGAGGCATAATCGCTTTCACGGCTTTCACCATTCCACGATCATCCACTCCTTCGATGATTCCTCGTTTTGATGATACGTTTCCAGTAATGTCTCCCAAGAATTTTTCTGGAATCGTTACTTCAACTTTCATCATTGGTTCAAGAATTACCGGCTGAGCTTTCGCCAAGGCTTCTTGCATCGCTTGTGACGCTGCAACCTTGAAGGCGATTTCACTCGAGTCGACATCGTGTGATGATCCATCAAACAAGTCAGCTGAAATGTTTACCATCTGGTATCCAGCGAGAACTCCTCGCTGCATTCCTTCCTTCAAACCTTTTTCAACTGGAGCGATAAATTCCTGTGGAATCACACCTCCCTTGATGTTGTTTACGAATTCGAATCCTTCAGATCGTTTCGTATTCTTTGGAAGATCTTCGGGAAGAATTGTAAGATCCATCGGCTTGATTCGGATTTTAACATGTCCGTACTGACCTTTACCTCCTGATTGTTTAACATATTTGTTATCAACTTCGGCAGTTCCGGTAATTGTTTCTTTGTACGCAACTTGTGGTCGTCCAACGTTTGCTTCAACACTGAACTCTCGTTTCATACGATCAACAATAATGTCGAGATGAAGTTCTCCCATTCCCCAGATAATTGTATCTGATGTTTCAGGGTCTGTTGTTACACGGAATGTAGGGTCTTCTGCCGCCAATCGATTCAGTGCCATTCCCATTTTTTCCTGGTCAGCTTTTGTTTTAGGTTCGATTTTCAAACTTACGACTGGTTCAGGAATCTTGATTTCTTCAAGGGTGATTGGATGAGCCGGGTCACACAATGTGTCTGAAGTTGTTGTGTCTTTGAGTCCTACGGCCGCGGCGATGTCCCCTGCAAATACTTTTTTCACTTCTTCTCGTTCGTTTGCATGCATTCGGAGAATTCGTCCGATGCGTTCCTTGTTTCCTGTTCGTGTGTTCAAGATGTATGAACCTGCTTCAAGTGTTCCGGAATATACTCGGAAGAAAATGAGCTGTCCTACGAATGGATCTGTCGCAACCTTGAACGCAAGTGCTGAAAATGGATCTGTGTCAGACGCGTAACGGAATTCTTCTGCTCCTGTATCTGGATTAAATCCAGCTGAAGGTTTGATATCTGTTGGTGCTGGCAAGTAGTCGATCACTCCGTCGAGCATGAGCTGTGCACCCTTGTTTTTCAAGGCTGTTCCGGTAAACACTGGAATCAAGTCATTGGCGATCGTTGCTTTTCGTGCAACTTTTTTCAAGTCGTCGATTGGGAAATCTGTTTTTCCGTCCAAGAAAGCCATCATCATTTCTTCATCGTGTTCTACAATTTTCTCGATCAAGATATCGTGGAATTTTTTCGCATCAGCCATCAAGTTTTCAGGAATTTCTTTTTCGATTACATCGGTTCCCATGTTCCCCTCGAAATAGTACGCCTTCATTTTAAGTAAGTCGATGACTCCCTGCATGTTTTCTTCTTCTCCGATTGGGATTTGGAATCGAACTGCATTTTTTGTAAGTCGATCAAGAATCGATGCGAATGATCGTTCGAATGATGCACCTGTTCGGTCCAACTTGTTAATGAAACAAATTCGAGGAACTTTTCCCTCATCGGCATAACGCCAGTTTGTTTCTGATTGTGGTTCTACTCCGGCTACACCGTCGAATACTACAACGGCACCGTCGAGTACGCGAAGTGATCGTCGTACTTCAATGGTAAAGTCGATATGTCCAGGTGTGTCGATGATGTTGAAACGGAATTTTTTAGCAGTATCTTTTTTGTCGGCAATATATGTTGGCGTCCAAAAACACGTCGTAGCGGCTGACGTAATTGTGATTCCTCGTTCTTTTTCCTGTTCCATCCAGTCCATCGTAGCGGCACCTTCGTGCACTTCTCCGATTTTGTGTGACATTCCGGTGTAGAACAAGATTCGTTCTGACACGGTTGTTTTTCCGGCATCGATGTGTGCGATGATTCCGAAATTTCGTGTTTTCTCAAGTGGGTAGTCTCGATTCATAATGATGATTATTTAATATCCCTGGCCCGTTTAAAAGTGGGAGTGATTGGCGAATTGTACATGAAATGTGGGTTTTTTGCAAGAAAAACCACTTCGGATTAAGTGGTTTTATTAAAATTGAACTCATTAATAATTCCGCATTTCTCACAACGAAATTGACGAGGGTATATTTTTGGCATTTTCGAATTAGAGTCTTGTGCCAGACTCACAGGATTTAATTCTTCTAAAATACCTCCGCATTTTGGACATTCTAAATTATTTTGATTTTCCATAAATGATATAAATTATTGTTCTGTAAATAATTGACTCCCAAAGTATAAACCAACCGAGAATGATTCCTACAAATTCCAAAATAGAAACAATGAATTTCCTCAAAAGAAAATGTGTAACTCTCTTGGTTTGTATATTTGAAAAATCTCCACGATCAATACCTCCATTCATTACTATATTAAGATCAACAGGTATAAGCATCTCGTCCTGCCCACTCGAATTAAAAAGAAGTTCATGCTCTTGCGAATTTTCATTATATTGCGCATATGAATACAAGAATTCTTTTATCGAAGGATAATTATTTTCGTTTGAGTCATAAGCCTGAAAATTAACATCTCCACAAATTATTTCAGGACTATAGAAATCTCCATCATTTGTAAAAACTGGAGTTGCTCCAAATTGTATTGGGTTAAACCCATTAGTCGGACTATTTGGATTATAAAGAACTCTCGCTGTTTTAGTTGAATTAAAAACCTCAGGATCACCTCCTTTTTCAAAAGTACAACTTTCTATCTTTCCTTTCGCGGTCGCAAAATTCGGCTGAAAATTATAAGCCGAGTAAGAATAGTGTACGAAAGAATTTCCGACAAAAAATAATAAGAAAGTAAAAACCGCAATAACAATCGTTGACCCCCAAATCAAAACCTGCGCCAACCGATGCCACCATTTTTGTTCAAGTCCCTCGCGACGGACGAATATCAAATTTGAAAGTTTATTCATACCTAGTTAATACTAAAAAATCCCCTCTCACGCAAGTACATTTCAAAATAAAGTGGTTTTGTGTGGATAAATAAATTTCTTTATCTTTTATTTAATTTTCCTTTATCTCCATTTGCTACGATATTCAAATGTCATACATTTCACTTCATGAATTTTTATCACAACAAAAAGAAATTGTCGCCGAGGAAAAGCATATTAAAGATTTTGATACTTGGAACAAATTGAAAAAGAACTTGGAGATTTCCGATCCTCACATCGAATGTAATGAGCGTGAAATTTGGTGGTGCTCACTTGGATTAAATATTGGACACGAACAAGATGGAAAAAATGAACAATTTGAAAGACCGATTTTAATTATTAGAAAATTCAGTAAATTTACATGTCTTTGTGTTCCATTAACAACATCGGTTAAACCGAGTATTTTTCATGTTGCAATTCCATCAATTGATTCAGAATCATTTGTGATAACTTCGCAAATAAAACTTATCAGCACCAAAAGACTATTGCGTTACATGCATGAAATCAACAGAAAAGATTTTCGAGAGGTGAAAAACGCACTTCACAACATAATAAATTAACCAGTCGAAATCCGCACATTTCTGTGCGGATTTCTCGGTCGGCCTTCCCTTTCGGGTAACCATTTGTACCTTAAGTATACTAAAAAATCCCCTTCTCCGCAAGTACATTTCAAAATAAGGTGGTTTTGTGTGGATAAAGGGAACAAGTCAGGTTGATTTATCTTTTTAAAAAAGCTATCATAGTTACGTACAACTCTGCGGGCGAAAGCCCCTTCTCGGCTAAAGAATTTTCTGAAGCTGAAGGCAGGCAAAAAATCCCTTGCGGGATTTTTTTGTTTCTAATCATCTTCTATTCCATCTTGAAGAGAATTTTTTTCATCAATCGGCATGATGGACATGATACCAAAGCGAAATAAAGGAAAGATAAATTTATGATAATTTTGTGTGGATATTGATTTTGACAACGCTGATATTTTTGTATAATCTATAATTACAGTCTTTACAGGCTGCCGGATTTTGATCGATTACCGCCTTCGGGCGGTTTTCTGATGGCTTATCTTTTAAAACGATCTTTATTCAGACGGTATTCAAAATCTTCCGCAAAAAGAATTTCTGTAATAATCTTGTCATTTTTCGCATCAATCAATTCTCGACCAATATGATTTCGGGCCGCAAAAACATATATCGACTTATCAAATTCTTCTTTTAAATATTCCAAAACACAAGCAAGGTCTCCGTCACCAGAAAAAAGAATAATGTGATCATATGTATCCTTTAGGCGAATAAGATCGAGGGTCATCTCAACATCCATATCACATTTCTTTTTAAACTCACCTCGGTCATGCATATATTTAACTCGTTTAGTTACGACCTCAAAACGATTCTTTTTAGCTCGTAATATAAATTGTTCAGACCAAGGAATCATCTTTGTAGATTTTTCACTTTTCCCAAAATCAGAACCATAATAAAATCGTCTCAATTCTTGAGATCCGGTTGAAAAATATTTTAATCTCTTCTTGATTCATGGGGCATATGATAACAAACAGAGATAAAGGAAAAATAAAGAAGTGTGATTTTATGTGGATAAAATAAAAAATTAACTAATCGAAATCCGCACATTTCTGTGCGGATTTCTCGGTCGGTCTTCGCTTTCGGGTAACCATTTGTACTTTGAGTATACTAAAAAATCCCCTCTCACGCAAGTGCATTTCAAATAAGGCGGGTTTCTTGATGGTTATTCATTCTTATGCAAATCAATCTGATCAACAGAGAAACCTAATTCTGGGAAAATTTGATCTCGCAAGTAAATTCCACCAACAAATAAAACAGTATCAATGCTCGCACCAACAGAATATGCTCCTGTTTTTAAACCTTCTACTAATACTGAGTCTTTTTTAAGATCGGCAACTATTTGTAAAACATATTCCTCGGCATCATACGGATTTCCTATGTTTTTTGAACGAACTAATTTAAACAATTCTTCTTTTTTCTGATCAATAACTTCTTTGATTCCGCTTTTGAAAAGAATATTGTTTCCTTTTTCATTTAATTTGCGTGGGGATCGAGTCGGTGCAGTTTCATCTTTCCAAAGAATACTCATTCTATCTTCAAGAACGGCAAAACGTTCTCGAAAATTTGAAAATTTTTCGTTTAAACTCTTGAGATCCGGCTCCATAATATCTATTCTTTTTGAGACACTCAAAATCCGCTCGTCCATACGAATAATAATTTCTTTTGTATCACCTAATAAAATATTAGATACAAAATTTCCTATTTTCTTGGCAAATGAAAGATTGCTTTCCATGATTAGTGATAATAGCCCAAGTCAAATATAATTTCAAATTTACTAATGCTGAAAATTTATTTTTTCTTTATTTTTAT
>CAIQMU010000035.1 GCA_903873095.1 uncultured bacterium | reverse complement strand
TTTTCAAATTACTCGACGAGAAAAAATGGACTTGGGAAGTTTTAGATTTGGATAATGGAATACTTGTAACAAAAAAGCCCTAAGGGGCTTTTATCGATCCGGTGGAACGTCGTAATAGTTAATCAGGAATTTTGCAAAATCGAGAAACGGTGGAAGGAGTGTATCAGATGAATATTTCGCACCATTTTTTGGGTAATAGTTATAAAAGAAAACAATAAATTTTGGATTCGTCGCTGGGAAATAGGCCATGAATGTATGCACATTTCTGTCGGGATAATACCCACCGGTTGCAGGATCTGGAATCTGCGCCGTTCCTGTTTTTGCCGCAATAGAATAATGATCCATTTTAATCGTACCAGAATCATAATTATCAAACACCGTCGTAAGCATTTTTGTAATAGTTGCATCAGTTGCAGGTGCAATCAATTGTCCTGTTACAGGCCAATCAAGATTTTTTGTCGTGCCATCAGTATATTGAATTTGAGACGCAACATGGGGTGTTACCAAATGCCCGCCATTGGCAAGTACCGCAAGAGCACGAATCATTTCAATCGGTGTCACAGCAATTCCTTGTCCGAATGACGCGTTTGCATAGTTTACTTCGTTATTATGATCAAGATTGGACACAAGTCCCACCGACTCACCTGGTAAATCAATACCCGTTTTATTCGCAAATCCAAATGTCAGCCACTGCTTGTGAAACGCATCTTTGTTCATTTGAGACATCACATATACCATTCCTACGTTAAGCGACTGATTCAAAACAGTCTGCATGTTCGTATTTGGTCCTCGTGCTTTCTTGTCAAAGTTATAGATCGTTCGATTTTGAACCTTCACAAACCCTTTGTCGTCATATGTTGTTGTTGGCGTAACAGCGCCTTGATCAAGAGCAATCGACATAACAATCGGCTTCATAATAGAACCCATTTCAAAGTCATCAGAAACAAGTGGATTATTAAATTGTGAAATATCTGTTACGTCTTTTGTGTCATTGAGATCAAACCCATCATCCATTCCCATTGCCAAAATAGCACCCGTGTTCGGATCCATCACAATTCCACCCACACGATCGGAATTCCACTGCGTCTGTACTCCTTTGAGCATTGTCTCAAGATTTTGCTGTACGGAAGGTTCAATCGTTGTAACAACATCACCTTCCGTTTCTGATTTTTTCTGAACAATTTTTCCAACATCAGAAAAAATTTCAGCAAAAAAGTTCACATACAAATCCTGACTTATGCGTGTAAGAGTATCATCATAACTACTTTCAATTCCGTAACGTCCTGCAAAATCATTCCCTTGATATCCCATAAATCCGATTACATTTGATGCAAGTGCGCCACCAGGATAAAATCGCCAATTCATACGATAAATAGAAACTCCTTTTATTTTCATTGCTGAAATACTCGACGCAGCACCTTGTTCAACATTTGTTGCAATTTCTTCGTAAGTATCACCTGTTTTTGTTGCTTGTGTTATAAATTTATCATGATCAAGATTAAGAACCGGTCCGATTGCTTGATAAACAGCTTCTGGATTTATAATCTGAGTCGGATCGATTGCAACTTTGAAACCCGATTTAAGCGTTGCAGCAGAAACAAGATTATTATCCTTGTCAGAAAAATAAATTGTTCCACGATCAAAGAGTGACGACAACTGTGTCACGTATTGATGATCAGCAAGGAGTTCATATGTTCCTCCGTGAATAATCTGCAAATAAAATAATTTACCAATAATCAAAAGAACTACAAAAATAGTTCCTATGATAACAAGCCATATTCGTCGTTTGAAAAAAAGAGGATCCATTGCACGTAATTATACACTATCTAACCGCAACAGCATCTTGCCCTGTCGGATTGGTATATGCAAAATCAGGAGTTTCAGAATCAATAAAACCAAGTTTCGAAACAGTCGTCATATCAATTCCCGAAGCAAGGTTAAAATATTTAATTTCAGAATCAGAAACAGCCGACTGTGTCGTACGAATTTGACCCATAAGAACCTTGCGTTGATTGATAGCAATAACACTATGTCCGATGAAAAATGAATATGCGCCAAAAAGTCCTACAACAACCAACAGAAGTGTTGTGTTCAAGGTTCCTGAAAAGATTTTTTTGGTGAATGATTTCATATTTTTTGTAAGATGCGCAATTTTGAACTGCGCGCACGAGGATTGTTCTTCAACTCCTCGTCGGTTGGTATGATTGGTTTTTTTGTAACAAGCTCGGCAAGGTCTGCATGTGCTTTATCTCGGAAGAAGTTTTTGACGATGCGATCTTCTCCTGAGTGAAATGTGATGATTGCGAAGCGTCCTCCTGAAATAAGTTTTTCGAATCCCTTGGAAAGAATTTCTTCGAGTGCACCATACTCGTCATTTGTCGCAATGCGTAACGCTTGAAATGTTTTGGTTGCTGGATTTGTTTTCATCCAAGGCTTTCTTGGCATGACTGATTCGATCACAGCAACTAAATCAAATGTTGTTTCGATTTTGTGTTTCTTGCGCCAATCAACGATGGCTTTTGCGATTCTGCGTGATGCGCGTTCATCGCCGTACTGATAAATCGTATCGGCAATGGTTTTTTCATCCCAAGAATTCACAATATCGTATGCTGTAACATCATCTTCACCTGGATTATCTTTCAAGGTCATCGTAAGAGGTCCGTTTTCTTGAAATGATAACCCCCTGTTTGCATCTGCGATTTGAAATGATGACCATCCTAAATCGAGAAATATTCCATCCACTGATTCGATTTCATTCTCACTGAGAACGTTGTCGAGATTTCTGAAATTTTCTTGAACAAGTATTATCTTGCATTTCGCATCTGCGAGTTTTTCGCGTGCGCGAGCAATTGCATTCGAATCCAGATCGAAACCAATCAACGTTCCATCTGGGCCCAAATGCTTTGTAATCTCTAGGGCATGTCCTGCACCACCAAGTGTGCCATCTACATATACGCCATCCTTTTTAACTGAAAGAGCTTCTATTGATT
>CAIQMU010000034.1 GCA_903873095.1 uncultured bacterium | reverse complement strand
TTTTTTTATTTCGAAAATATGGTAGTATGCTGATACTTTTATATGGCAAATGAGCTTAACAACATAAGAAACTTTTCGATTATCGCTCACATCGATCACGGCAAAAGTACCCTTGCCGATCGTATGCTTGAAATCACGCACACGATTGAAAAACGAAAAATGCAGGATCAAGTACTCGACTCGATGGAACTCGAACGTGAACGTGGAATTACGATCAAGATGCAACCGGTACGTATGCAGTACGGCGATTTTGTATTGAACCTGATCGATACACCTGGACACATCGATTTCTCATACGAGGTATCACGCGCACTCAAAGCCGTAGAAGGCTCAATTCTCCTCGTAGATGCAACACAAGGGGTTCAAGCGCAAACACTCACAACCCTTGAAATGGCACGCGCACAGGGGCTTGTAATCATTCCTGCAGTGTCCAAAGTAGACTCACCACTTGCGCGAACAGACGAAGTCAAACGTGAAATCGCCAAGGTACTTGATTGTGATCCGGATTCAGTTTTGGAAGTTTCAGGACGAACAGGTCAAGGTGTTGATGATGTGCTGAAGGCGGTGATTGAGAGAGTTCCTGCGCCGACAGTACCCCTCCGCCCTGCGGGCACCTCCCCTTATAAAGGGGAGGATTCGAACGTGGCGGCACTTGTGTTTGATTTCGAATATTCAAACCACCAAGGTGTGATCGTGTATGTCCGCGTTTTTGATGGTTCAATTAAAAAAGGAGATGCCTTGTTGTTTTCTGTTGCGAATGAAAAATTCTTTGCATTATCAGTTGGAACATTTTCTCCGGTGAAAACAGAAAAATCTGCAATTAATGCAGGTGAAATTGGATATATTGTGACAGGAATTAAACAGCCGGGAATTGCATCAGTAGGTGATACGATCACACTTCTAAAAAATCCCGTTGCGCCGATGCCGGGATATCAAAATCCAAAACCGGTTGTCTGGGCGTCAGTCTATCCAGAATCACAAGATAACTTTACGGATTTGAAATATGCACTTGCACGACTTCGTTTGTCAGACTCGGCATTTTCATATGAAGAAGAAACATCAGGTGCGCTTGGTCGAGGATTCCGCTGTGGTTTCCTTGGAATGCTTCACTTGGAAATTATTACAGAACGTTTGCGCCGAGAATTTAATTTGGATTTGGTGGTGACGCAACCTTCGATTACGTACCAAGTAAAACTAAAAAATGGGAAAGAAGAAACGGTCTATTCACCGCATATGTTTCCAAATGATGGTGAAATTGCAGAAGTACTCGAACCTTGGGTTACACTTCACATCATGACACCTAATAAATTTTTAGGTGGACTTTCGATGCTTTGTCATGATCACGAAGGTGAAGTTATCGATATGGCAAATTTTGGTGATGATCGAACACGACTTGATGTACTTATGCCACTTCGTGAACTGATGCGAAATTTCTTTGATGAATTAAAATCGGTGACATCTGGATATGCATCCATTGCGTACGATTTTGCTGAAATGCGTGTTGCTGATGTGACACGACTTGATATATTGCTTGCTGATGAAGTGATTCCTGCGTTTACTCGTGTGATTGCAAGGCGTCGTGCAGCCGAAGAAGCTGAAACAGCCGTTGAAAAATTGCACGAGATCATGCCACGACAGATGTTTGAAATGAAAATTCAAGGATATGCACTTGGGCGAATTTTGGCATCAAAAACGATCAAGGCATTTATGAAAGACGTGACTCAGCATATGTACGGAGGAGACATTACGCGAAAAATGAAACTTCGTGAGAAACAAAAGGAGGGTAAGAAAAAAATGGCCAGTCGTGGAAAAGTAAACATTCCGCATGAGGTTTTCCTTAAGATGATGAAAAAGTAAAAATAGGTGTAGAATAGAGTTGTATGAAAATAATAGATCCAGGACATATTTATGAGCTTCGTCAATTGGGAGATGAAAATACTCAGACCATAAAATTCATCAAGCGTTCTGGTGGTGCTGTTCAGTATGATAAGGAATGGGCTGGCTTGCAGACCCAAGAGATTTTGCGTGCACTTATTGATCGAACTAATTATTTAAATAATATTCTCCCTTGCAAAGAAACAATGGAGGCGAAACGTTGTTTGCAAATGGCACTTTATTGGTATGAAGTTCGTGCATTGCGCAGAAAACGATCACAAACGAACCGTACAACTCTTGATCATAATGATATCGAAACTCCACATGGTGAATTTCAATACGCACGAGATATTCCGTTTGACGAGGTTGATATAGAACTTCGTCCGATCGGGGACGATGGTCACATCATTTTGTAATTATATGAAAACCACAACAATCCTCTTTTTGATTAAAAAAGAACAAGATACTATTTCTGAAATTTGTCTCGCTATGAAGAAACGAGGTTTTGGTGTTGGGCGATGGAATGGTACCGGTGGAAAATTACAAGAAGGAGAATCTGTCGAGCAGGCTGCCATTCGAGAAACAGAAGAAGAAATAAATGTACAAGTAAAAAAACTATATAAAGTTGCAGAATTGGAATTTTCTTTTGTGAATAAATCTGAATGGAATCAATGGACACATGTTTTTTTCTGTGAAGATTGGGAAGGTCTTCCGTCAGAAAGTGATGAGATGAAACCGGAGTGGTTTTTAATCAAAGACATTCCATTTTCAAACATGTGGCCAGATGATATTTTTTGGTTGCCGGAAGTGTTGAATAAAAAACACGTGAAAGGAAAATTTTTGTTCGGGGAGGGTGACACGATGCTTGAAAA
>CAIQMU010000033.1 GCA_903873095.1 uncultured bacterium | reverse complement strand
ATCACAGTGATATTGCAAAAACGATTTTGGATAATGAATATTTGAATACTCATATTGATCAAAAAACAGTAAAGAAAATTCTCGATGATCACAAAGCGAACAAAAAAGATTCTTCAAGAAAAATTTTCGCACTTCTGATGTTTGCGATTTGGTACGAAGCATTTTTTGAGAAACCTTAACAAATATGCCAAGTAAAAAAACAGCCTAGTGCTGTTTTTTGAATGCATGAGAATAATCGTCGTGTAGATGATGAATAATATCTCCGATGAAGAAATACAAACCTTGCAGTAGTAATCCTTCAGGAATAGCTACACGGAGTCCGGTGAAACTTGAACCGATATGATATCCCAAAAACCAAATTCCTGTTACTGCGATTATTGCCAAAATTATTTTTATCGAACGCGAAAGCGCGAATGGTTCCATCATTGCAAAAAAGATAATGTACAGCAACGGCTGACGAACTAATTCGTGTCCATATACAGCAGCAAACCGCAAAGCGTTATTTGATAAACCAAGTACGGCAATTCCATCAACTAATGAATGTGCAAAATTTACAAGTGCGAATACGAGTATTGTCACCACAATCCCCCAACCTTTAAAATGTGTTCCGCATGTTAGTTTTCCAAACAGGTATCCCAACACCAAGGCAATCGGCGTGATCCACAACACTGGTGGACGTGCAAAAATAACCATCGCAATAACCGCGAGACTAATAACAACGGCTTTTGTATAAAAGATTTTTTGAGAACTATTTTTCATTATTTTTAATCCAGAAATCTTGCACCACATTAAAAGCTTTTTCATTAATAAAATGTTCCGGCATTAATTCAAGTGACTGCCATTTCCATTCAGAAAATTTTTCTGGTTCCATTAACACAGGATCTTGATTGGTTGTTCCTGTAAAAACATATACGATATCTCCTTCTTTTGCACCTGGAATAATACCTAAAAAATTATCTATTTGAAAATCCTTAATTCCAACCTCTTCAAAAACTTCTCGTCGAAGAGTCTCTTCAATTGTTTCTCCTTGTTCACATCTTCCTCCTGGTATTGTCCAAACCGACAATGTTTTGTAATTACGTAATCCTGTCATTAATTTGCCATCACGAATAAACATCATTACAGGACAAGTAATAGGGCTTCCTTGTTGGTGAAGATATTCCATAATTTTTGCGGAGGATGTGAGATTCGAACTCACGGGGGCGATTAAGCCCCGACAGTTTAGTAAACTGTTGATTTAAACCACTCATCCAATCCTCCTTGATTAATTTGCGGAACCGGAGGGATTCGAACCCTCGAGGGTTTTAACACCCTGCCTCTTTAGCAAAGAGGTACGTTCGACCGCTCTGCCACGGTTCCCTACTTTTCCAGTAGGGATATCCTAACATAAAAACTACTCCTCTTCCAGTGTGTTCGGAATCCTCCCCTTGATCAAAAAAATGTTGTCTCCCCCTTTTAGGGGGAGTGCCGAGGCCCTGCGAGGCGAGGGGGTACTTTATTTATTCCCAAATCTATTTTATAATAATAATATGAACGATCACGAACGTGAACTTTCCAATGAAATAGTAAAATTGAAATCAGAACTCGCTGAGAAGTCCGATTTCTTGGCCATGATTGTGCACCAACTGCGCACACCACTGACTGCCAACAAATGGATTTTCAAAATGATGATGGATGGCGACCTTGGAAAAATCACCGACGAACAACAAAAAATAATCACGCGCGGACTTGATTCAAACGACCAAATGATTCGCATGCTCGCAGAAATTTCAACCGCAAATCATTTATCTGAATGGAAACTTAATTTTAAAATAGAATCAATGGATATTACAAAATGCATTGAAACATCTATTTCAGAATTCTCACCCGAAGCACAAACTAAAAATATTCATTTATCATTTTCATCAAAAGAACCACTCCCTAATGTT